>JBOHJU010000046.1:0-12957 GCA_050728755.1 Methylocella sp. | reverse complement strand
CGTACGCAGGTTGCCGCGATTGGCATCGCGAACCAGCGGGAAACCACCGTGGTCTGGGAACGCGTGGACGGCGCGCCGGTCTACCCCGCCATCGTCTGGCAGGACCGGCGCACGGCCGCGGAGTGCGAGCGGCTGCGGCGGGACGGCGCCGAGGCGTTGGTTCGCGCCCGCACCGGCTTGCTTCTCGACCCTTATTTCTCGGCAACAAAGCTTGCCTGGATTCTGGATCATGTTCCGGGCGCGCGGGCGCGGGCCGAACGCGGCGAACTCGCCTTCGGCACTATCGACAGTTTTCTGCTCTGGCACTTGACCGGGGGCAAGGTGCATGCGACCGACGCCACCAACGCCTCGCGAACAAACCTGTTCGACATCCACCGCCAATGCTGGGACGGCGAACTTTTAAGATTGTTCAACATTCCAGAGGCGCTTCTCCCCGAGGTTTTCGACAACAGCTTCCTTTATGGGGTCACGGCCGAGGGCTTGTTCGACGCGGCAATTCCAGTCGCGGGGATGGCGGGCGACCAGCATGCGGCGCTGATCGGTCAGGCCTGCTTCGAGGCCGGCATGGCGAAGGCGACCTTTGGCACGGGCTGTTTTTTCTTGCTCAACACCGGAGAAGAGGCGTTGCCGCCCGCCAAAGGGACGCTTACGGCCATGGCTTACCGGACGGACGGGCGTCCCACCTACGCCGTCGAGGGATCGATCTTTGCCGCCGGAGCCGCGCTCAAATGGCTGCGCGACCGGCTCGGTCAGTTCACTGACGTTTCAGGAACCGGCGCCATGGCAGACGCGATCGGCGGGAACGAGGGAGTCTATATGGTGCCCGCCTTCGCTGGCCTTGGCGCGCCGCATTGGGACCCTGACGCGAGGGGGCTGATTTGCGGCCTCACCTTGGATTCTGGCCCCGCGCATATCGTCCGCGCCGCGTTGGAGTCGGCCGCCTACCAAACCCTCGATCTGATGGACGCCATCACATACGGCGGCGGGCCGCCCCGCGCGCTGCGCGTCGATGGCGGGATGGCGGGCAACGACTGGTTCTGCCAGTTTCTGGCGGACATCATCGCGGCTCCCGTCGAACGCCCACTCATGCTCGAGGCGACCGCGCAGGGCGCCGCTTATCTCGCCGGACTTACAGTTGGCGCGTTTCCCGATTTCGCCGCCATTTCCGCCGCCTGGGCTTGCGGCGCGCGTTTTGAAGCGCGCATGGTGCCAGCCGAGCGGGAACGCCTGATCGCGGGATGGCGGGATGCGGTCGGCCGCACGCTTACGCGGAACCCGCTTGTGAAAAATTGAACTGTCAAAATATTGCAAAATGATAGACCGATTGGATCGAATAAGGGTTTGGCGAGTTTCTCCCGGCGGGTGATCGCCACCGCCATGCAAAAGGATGGAGTGCATGCGTTCCAAAACAGCGATGCAAGAAAGCGAGACGCTCTCGCGCCGCGATTGTCTGACGAGCGCCGGAGCCGCCGCGCTCGGCTATACGCTTGCCGCTGGCCCGGTGCGGGCGGCGGCAATCAAAACCACTACGGAAGGTCTTTCCGCCGGCATGGCAAAAGTAAAAGTGCAGGGCGGCGAAATGCCGGTCTATTACGCGAAGCCCGAGGGCGCGGAAAAGCCGCCGGTCATCCTCGTCGCGATGGAAGTTTTTGGCCTGCACGAGTTTATTAAGGATGTAACGCGGCGACTGGGCAAGCTCGGCGCATTCGCGGTGGCGCCGGATTATTATTTCCGGCTTGGTGATCTCACCAAAATCACGGACTTTTCGAAGCTGATGCCGCTTGTCAACAGCAAGCCCGATCAGGAGCTGTTTTCCGATCTCGACGCGGCGGCCGATTGGGCCAAGTCGCAGGGAGGCGATACGGACCGGCTCGGCATCGTCGGCTTTTGCCGGGGCGGACGCACGGTGTGGCTTTATGCGACACATAATTCGAGCCTCAAGGCTGGCGTGGCCTTTTACGGACCCCTGATGGATCCCCCGAGCGCGGCGATGCCCAAAAACGCCTTCGACCTTGCTGCCGAGGTCAAGGCGCCGGTGCTCGGCCTTTACGGCGCCGAGGACGCTAGCATTACGCCGGATCAAGTCGAGGCGATGAAGGAAAAATTGGAAGCAGCTGGAAAAACCGCGAAGTTCAAGATCTATCCCGGCGCGGGCCATGGTTTCTTCGCCGATTATCGGCAAAGCTATCGAGCCGACGCCGCGCGTGACGCCTGGATAGCGATGCAGGCCTGGTTCAAGAAATACAATGTGTTGAACTGACCGTCCCGGCCGCAACAGGCGAAACGGCAAAAATTGCCGGCGCAAGGCCGCCCGCATTGGCAAGCCGCGCGCCGCCACCTATTTTTTTAAAAACAGCCGTCAAAGGACTAAGGGCCATGAGTGTTCTTGCGCAACCGGAGCTTCCCCAAGGCGCAAATCTCGATTGGACGATTCCGCAAGGGTTCGAGCGCTACAGCGAGGCCGACCACCGGACCTGGACGACGCTCTACGAGCGTCAGGCCGGGATATTGCCGGGGCGCGCCTGCGATGAATTTCTGCACGGGCTCGACGCCCTCGATCTGCGCGGCCAGGGCATCCCGGATTTCCGGCAAATGAACGAAAAGCTATTGGCGCTCACGGGGTGGCAGGTCGTGGCGGTGCCAGGGCTCGTGCCCGACGCAGTGTTTTTCGACCACCTCGCCAACCGGCGGTTTCCGGCCGGTAATTTTATCCGCGGCGCCGATGAGCTCGACTATTTGGAGTTGCCGGACATTTTTCATGATGTCTTCGGCCATGTGCCCATGCTGACCAATCCGGTCTTCGCCGATTACATGCAGGCCTATGGGAAGGGCGGACGCCGCGCGCTGTCGCTCGGCCACCTTGCCAATCTCGCAAGGCTTTATTGGTACACGGTCGAGTTCGGGCTCTTGGAAACGCATAAAGGCTTGCGGATCTATGGGGCAGGGATTGTGTCGTCGAAAACGGAGACGATTTTCGCGCTCTCATCCGCATCGCCGAACCGGCTTGGTTTCGATCTCGAGCGGGTAATGCGGACGCTCTATCGCATCGACGACTTCCAGCAGGTCTATTTCGTCATTCCCTCGCTAAACTATTTGCTCGATGTCACAACGGGGACCGATTTTGGTCCCCTCTACGCCAAATTCGCGGGCATGCCCGAGATTCCAATCGCCGCGATCGAACCGCGCGATAAAGTTTTCACGCGGGGCACTCAGGAATATGCGAGGAGCGGCGGCCGCTTGCGCCAAGGTGCGGCCTAGCCGCAGGCAGAGAGTATCGCCTCGAAGGCACGGTTTTATACCCAGTCTCCTGAATAACGACTCATCGTGAGCGGCGTCGTCGCGAGGAGCGAAGCGGCGAAGCAATCCGGAAGCGCCAGAAGGGAATTGAATTGCTTCGCTACGCTCGCAATGACGGCCTCTTGCATGGGTTCTCATCAGGGAGACTTGATATAAAACGCGGGCTCTACCGGGTGTGATGCGGTCCGGATCGCGCGGAAAAGCCCGCGCGCCGGTATCATGGCCGTGGAATCCGCCTCGCGCGGTCACCCCTCGTAATGATCGGCAATGAGCCGGTCGAGCAATCTAACGCCAAACCCAGAGCCCCAGCTTTGATTGATCTCGCTGGCCGGCGAACCCATCCCGGTACCCGCGATATCGATGTGCGCCCATGGCGTGGCGTTGACGAAGCGCTGCAGGAATTGCGCGGCGGTGATCGACCCGGCATTCCGGCCGCCGGTGTTTTTCATGTCGGCGACTTTCGAGTCGATCATTTTGTCGTAGACCGCCCCGAGCGGCAGGCGCCATAGTTTTTCGCCGGTGGCCTTGCCCGCGGCGATGAGCCGCTCGCCCAATTCGTCGTCATTGGTGAAGAGGCCCGCGTGCTCCTGGCCAAGCGCGACAAGGATGGCGCCGGTCAAGGTCGCAAGATCGACAATGAACTTCGGCTTAAATTTATCCTGAACATACCAAAGCAGATCGGCGAGAACGAGACGGCCTTCGGCGTCGGTGTTGATGACTTCGATCGTCTGGCCGGACATGGATTTCACGATGTCGCCCGGACGCTGCGCTTGCGGACCGGGCATATTTTCGACAAGACCGATGGCGCCGAGGATGTCCACATTGGCCTTGCGCGCGGCCAGAGCCTGCAAGAGGCCCACGACACAGGCGGCTCCGGCCATGTCGCCCTTCATGTCCTCCATCCCGGCGGCGGGTTTGATCGATATGCCGCCGGTGTCGAAGCATACGCCCTTGCCGACGAAAGCAATCGGCGCCGCCTTGGTCTTCGCCTTGGCCTTGGCGCTGTCCTTCGCGCTTTGCACGCCGCGCCAGCGCATGATGACGGCGCGGCTCCCGCGCGCCGATCCCTGCCCGACACCGAGAAGTGCGCCCATGCCAAGTTCGCGCATGGCGGATTCGTCGAGGACGGTCACCTCGACTCCGAGCTTTTTGAGCACCGCGGCGCGATTGGCGAATTCTTCCGGGTGGAGGATGTTCGCGGGCTCGTTGACAAGCGAGCGGGCAGTCAGCACGCCGGCCGCCACGGCTTCCCTGGCTTTGCCTTCGCGGCGGACCGCGGCTGGTTCGTCGACGGCAAGAACAATATCGGCGCAGCCTTCGGTCTCCTCATCGTCCTTTTTTTTAGTTTTGTAGGGGTCGAACCGGTAATCGCGGAGCCGCATCCCAAGCATGAATTCGGCGGCCGCGCGGGCCGGATCCTTGGGGGGACGGGGCAGATCGAAGGCGACCGTCGCGCTTGCGGCATGACCAAGCTTGCCCATGACAAAGCCGCCAAGGCCGGCGTGGTCGAAAGGCTGCGGCGGCACGTTCTTTTTAAGATGGCCCTCCCGATCCTCGGCGTCGCCATCGCCGCCGGTCCCAACCACGATCAGGCGTCCGGCGGCAAGCCCGGCTGGCGCGACGAGATCGAGCGCGGTCAAAGCCTTCCCCTTAAACTTGACGGCGGCGGCCGCCGTCTTGATCAGCGCCTCTCCTCGATCGCCGATAAGGCGGCGGGTTGCCGCTCCGAAAGCGAAATCTTTGCCCATGAAAATGGCCAGCGTCCGCGCGGGTCCGGCTTCGCCGCCGGCCGGTTGGGGCGAGGGTGCCGTTTGAACCGGCAACGCCGCGAGCGCGGCAAATTCGATTTTCATTGTTCCGGCCATCTGTTCCTCTGCCAGCGCCGGGCGCGCGTTGCGCCGGCGTGTTATTGTGTTCGCGCGCTTCAAAACAAATCGTTTGTTCCAGCGGACCTCGCGTGGCTTCGCAAAGCCGTTCACGCGCCTGCCGTTCGGACCATCGGCGCGATCCTATCATGACGAACCTCCGCCTGGACTACCAGGCGCGAGGGCTTCTCCCAGCGCGCGTTTTCGAATGTTTTTGCCGCGGCCGGGGCGGGCCGGCGCGCGTATCTAAAGATAACCCTGGACCCGCGCCTTGGCGAGCGGTCCGGGTAACCGCGCCCGGTTGCCGCCACAAAATCGTGAGCAGACAACAAGTTTGGCGTCCGATTGAATTTAACCCTAAATCCGGGTCATGCTTGAAAGGCCCTTTTGTCCGCCAAAAAACCGCCACTCAGTATGGTTTGAATTGCTTCCCAAATGCGCACATCCCCGCAAGGGCCGAGCCAAGAGGAACAGAGCCGCGATCGCTCACTAGCAATGGCAAGCGGAAAGGAGGGATTGCCGCCGCGCCTCACAGCAGCACGCGCGGAGAAGTCCAGTTTCGGAGCCGGTTTCGAGCAAAATGACCGACATGATCCTTCATGAGGACAATCGCGTTGGGAGTAATCGCGCGCCCCAAAGACGCCGCGCGTGCATTCCGGCCGGATGCGCATTGGAAACGGCGGCACTCGTCCGAGCGGCATTGGCGGACGCCGGCCTGGATTTCCTTGCCGTTCGCGGCTCTCGCCGCGCCAAACCCTGCGCTGGATTCGCGCGATGATCGGTTGGACGCTAGGCCGCTACCTGTCCGCGCGATTCGTGCAGACCATCGCGGCGGTATTTCTGCTGATTTCCGGGACGCTCTACGTCGTCGATTTTGTCGAGCTTTTACGGCGTGCCGGAAACATTCAGAACGTCTCGGCTGAAGATATCGCCTACCTCTCCTTGCTGCGAGTTCCTTCGGCATCCGAGCAGATCATGCCGTTTTGCGTGTTGTTCGGCACGATGGCGACGTTTGTTTACCTGACTCGCAAGTTGGAACTGCTGGTGGCCAGAGCCGTCGGCGTCTCGGCCTGGGGTTTTCTGGTTCCTGCGCTCACTATCGCGGCCGCGGCCGGAATTGGTTCGGTGGTGCTGTTCAATCCGGCCGCCGCAGTCATGAAGCAACGAGCGGATGCGATCGAGGCGCGGCTCTTCGGCCGCAATGGCAAGCAAGATTATGACAAAAGCCTGTGGATCAGGCAAAAAAGCGTCGATGGAGAGGCCTTCATATGGGCCGGCCAAGTGTCCGCGGACGGCACAAACCTGACGTCCGCCACCGCTTATGTCTACGATCGCTCCGGGACATTCGAACATAGGATCGTGGCACAAACCGGCAAACTCCTGCCCGGTGTCTGGCAATTCGGCCACGCCCGGGTCACGGCGCCTGGAGAAGAGAGCTTAGCCGCCGGAACTTATCTTCTCGCCACTAGCCTTTCGCCGGAGGAGGCCGTCCGCGGAGCGATCGCGCCAGATTCCGTGCCGTTTTGGGACTTGCCGTCGTTGCGCGCCGCAGCCGAGACGGCGGGCCTCGATGGAACCCGCTACCGGCTCCAGTTTCACATGCTTCTGGCGAGGCCGCTCTTGTTTATTGCCATGGTTTTAATCGCGGCGGCATTTTCCTTAAGGTTTTTTCGTTTTGGTGGCATAGAGAAGATGATTTCCGGCGGCGTGGGCGCAGGGTTTGTGCTTTATGTGGCGGTAAAATTCGTCGGCGATTTGGGCGGGGCCGGTCTGCTTAACCCGCTCGCCGCCGCCTGGTCCCCGGCCGTCGTCGCGAGCCTGCTCGGCGCGGTTGCTTTGCTAAACCAGGAGGACGGTTGATGGGGCGGCGTTTTTGCCCCGCCAAAGCGATCGCTTCCGTCCTTCGGGCGCGGCGTTTTCTCCGGCTTTCGCTCGCGCTGGGATTCGCCTTGTCCGGCGCCGCGTCGTTGGCCGGAGCGTTGCCTGCGGCGGCAGAGACACCCACTGGCCGCGAGACGAAAAGTGCTCTAGGCGGAACCGCAAAAATGTTCGTCGAGGCAGACGAACTTCGTTACGATACGGAAAAGAACGTTGTTTCGGCCGAAGGCAACGCGCGGATCTATTATAAAGACCAGACGCTCGAGGCCGACCGCGTCGTTTACGATCGCAACACTGGCCGCGTGTATGCCGAAGGCCATGCCAGATTGACCGAACGCGATGGGACGGTGCTGCGCGGCGACCGGTTCGACCTGACCGACGATTTCCGCGACGGTTTCATCGAAAGCTTGCGCGCCGATACGCCCGCCAAGCCGTATAAAAACATACTCGGCCCTCAACTCCCCGGCGCGCCGGCCAATATGGATACGGCAGCGACCGCCACTGGCACCTACAAAGCCTATTTCAGCGCGCCGCGCGCCGAACGCATCGAAGGCGAGACTACAGTTTTCAATAAGGGCACCTATACGACCTGCGAGGCCTGCAAGGACAATCCGGACAAGCCGCCATTGTGGCGGGTGCGCGCTAAGCGCATCATCCACAAGAACGACGAGAAAATGATCTATTATGAAGACGCTTCGCTCGAATTCCTCGGCATACCGCTCGCCTACGTGCCGTTCTTTTCGGCGCCGGATCCAAGCGTCACCCGCAAATCGGGAATTCTTTCGCCCTATCTTGCCGATAACTCTCAGCTCGGCGTCGGCGTCGGCATTCCAATCTTCTGGGCGCTCGCGCCGGACTACGACTTGACATTCACGCCGACCTATTTTTCCCAACAAGGATTTTTCGCCAAGGCGGAATGGCGGCAGCGGCTGGAGAGCGGCGAATATTACATCCGGGCGACGGGGATCTCCGAGCAAAACCCAGCCGACTTCCCCTTCGCGCCATACGGCTCCGGCGACCAGACGCTGCGCGGCTCGTTTGAAAGCAAGGGCCAGTTCAATATCGCCGATCAATGGAAATTCGGCTGGGAATTCACGCTTCTCTCGGACAAATGGTACCTTAACGATTATCACGTGCCGAGCCAGACCTTATCATCCAACTATTTTAGCGAAACTACGTCGACCGTGTATCTCACCGGCCAAGGCGATCGCGGCTATTTCGATCTGCGCGGCTATTCTTTCGAGGGCCTGTCGAGCCACGACTTTCAGCCGCAGCAGCCGCTCGTGCATCCGGTGTGGGACTACAACAGGACCTTCGACATCGACCCCGCCAAGTCTTTTGGCATCGGCGGGCAGGCCGAACTCGATTTCAATCTGACCAGTCTTTCGGCGAGCTCGGCGAGCTTCCAGGCGGTTGGGCCGCGGGTGTTGGACAATGCCTTTGGTCTTTATGACATCTGCTCCAACTATGTCCCTGGCCGGGCTACCGGCGATTGCCTTCTGCGCGGCCTCGGCGGCGATTACACGCGCGTCACGGCCGAAGCGTCCTGGCAGCGCAAATACATCGATCCGATCGGCGAGGTCTTCACACCGTTCGCCTTCGCCCGGCTTAACGGCGAATGGCTCGATATCAACACCGCAAATTCCTATACCTTCGCGTCGGCCTTTGGCTCTTCAACTTATTTCAACGCTTCGCAGCTGAATTTTCTTGGCAACAAAAACCCGAGCTTTTTTGGCGAGTTCACTCCGGGAATGGGGCTTGAATATCGTTATCCCTTTCTTGCCAAAACAAGTTTCGCCTCGATGGTCTTCGAACCGATCCTACAGATCGTCGCGCGTCCAAATCACGAAATCGGATCGAATTCGCTCGTCAATCTCGATGCGCAGAGCCTCGTTTTCGACGATTCCACCTTGTTCGACTGGAGCAAATATTCGGGCTACGACCGGTTCGAGACCGGAACGAGGGCGAACTACGGCGCCCAGTTCACCATGAATTTAAACAACGGCGGCTACGCCAGCCTCATCGGCGGACAGTCCTATCAGCTGGCGGGAACCAATTCCTACGCGACGCCGGATGCCGCAAATGTTGGACTAAGCTCGGGGCTCGACACAAGGCTCTCCGACTATGTCGGCGCACTTACGATCGCGCCCAATTCGATTTTCTCGTTTATCGCCAAGGCGCGGTTCGATGTCAGCTCATTGGCGGCAAGGCGCGTCGATCTCATCACAAACTATAATTTCGGCGCGCTGACCGGCTCCATTCAGTTCGCCGATTATGAGGCGCAGCCCGTTATCGGCTACGACGTGCGCCGGGAAGGGCTCGCGCTCTCCTCCCGCTATAAGCTCAGCGACAATTATTTCGCGCAGGGCAATATCACCTTCGACATGAGCCGCCAATTTTATCCCGCCAGCTTGATTGGCCCCACAAATCCTGGCCCGTTCGCGATCGCGGCCTTTGGGGTGGGCGCCGGCTATCAGGACGAGTGCACGACCTTTTCTATCAATTACAGCTCGATTTATCAAGACTACGGGAGCGGCTCCTTGACCCGCAACCAAACCGTGCTGCTGCAACTGCAATTGCGCACCTTAGGGGAAGCGAAGTTTAGCCAGACCTTTCTCAACACCTCGGCGCTCGACGGTGTGAAATATTGATATTTCGCGCCTGCTTGTTTGCCGTCGCGCGGCCTCAGGTCTGGCCGCGGAGGGTCTGCTTAAGCCTGAAAAAGAGAGAACTGGATCATGGAAACAAAAAACGATGCGCGGGGGCTCCGTGCCGCGCGCGTTGCTTATGTCAGCTTAAGTCTTTGCGTGGCCGTTGCCGCAATCGCCGCTTTCATGGCGCTCGCCGGCGGCCCCGGCTTCGCTCAGGAAATCGTCGCCAGCATCAACGGCGATCCGATCACGAACATCGATATCGACGAGCGATTGAAGATGCTTCGCGTATTGCGCAAACCGGTGACCCGCGACGCCGCGATCGAAAGCCTCTTTACGGATCGCCTTGAAATGCGGGAGGCCGGCAAGTTTGGCGTCGACCCGAAAGACAGCGACATTTCGCAAGAAATCGTCAAGGTCGCGCGGGCCATAAACCTTGCCCCGGATGCCTTGGTCGAGGCACTTCAGCACGCCGGGGTGACGCCAGACCACTTCAAAGCTCATTTCAGCGCCGACCTCGCTTTTAACGTCCTCGTAAAAGCGTTGAATAAGGGCGTCGAGGCGAGCGAGGAAGAGGTTCGCGCCGACCTCGCCAAAGAGGGTGGCAAGGCGGCCTCAGGAACCGCATATACGGTGCGTCAAATTATTTTCGCCGTTCCCCGTTCCGCGACCGTCGCGGACTTTACGGAGCGCGCCCGCGAGGCCGAGCAATTGCGCGCGCGGTTCAATAACTGCGAGAGCGGCCTTCCCCTTGCCCGCGCCATGAACGACGTGACGGTGCGCGATCCCCTGACCAAGACCTCGGTCGAGATCAGCGAGAGCCTGCGCCAATTGCTCGATAAGACGCCGGCTGGGCATCTCACGGCGCCGCAACGCTCAAGCGAGGGGCTTGAAATGATCGCGGTGTGCTCCAAAGGCGCGGCAAAGGACGATAGCGCGGCGCGTGCCGCGATCTCGCAAAAGATTCTGGCGGCCCATATCGCAGCCGACAGCGAGCGCCGTCTCAAGGAATTGCGCGCGAAAGCCGTGATCGTGCAACTTTGACAACGAGGCCTTTATGGCGCGATCGCTGCCTGCAAGCATTCTTCCCCTGGCTTTGACGCAGGGCGATCCTTCGGGCATCGGTCCCGAGCTCACGTTGAAAGCCTGGCTCAGGACGCATGACAAGCCAAACGCGCCGCCTTTCCTGGCGGTGGCCGGCCCGGATCACCTCGCGGCAATCGCGCGGGATTTGGACCTCAAGGTTCCCGTCAAGATCGTCGCCGGCGCCGAGGCCGCGTTGGTGTTTCGCCACGCATTGCCGGTTTACGCCTTGCAACATTCCGTTGCCGGAAAGCCGGGCGCGCCAGATGTGCGGGATGCCGCCGGAACCATCGCCTCGATTGAAACTTGCGCGCGCCTCATCCGCGCCGGCGAGGCTTCGGCCATCGTCACCAATCCGATCGCCAAGGAGCTCTTCTATCGCGCAAGCTTTCCCTATCCGGGTCATACCGAGTTTCTGGCCGAATTGTCAGAGCGCTATTTCGACGAACGCGCGCGGCCGGTGATGCTGATCTGGTCGCCGCAATTCGCCGTCGTCCCGGCAACGATTCATGTTCCGCTCGCGCGCGTTCCGGCGTTACTGACGCGGGAACTCCTTGTCGAGACAGGATTCGTTGCCGCACGGGATCTCGCTTCGCGCTTTGGGATAAAAACGCCGCGCTTGGCGTTCACCGGGCTCAATCCTCATGCCGGCGAAGGCGGGACCATGGGACGCGAGGAAATCGAGGTCATCGCGCCCGCTCTCGCCGATCTCGCGGCCGCGGGCGTGGCGGTGAGCGGGCCCTATGCGGCGGATAGTCTGTTTCGTCGTGGTGCGCGCGGGAGCTATGACGCGGTCGTCGCCATGTACCACGATCAGGCGTTGATCCCGGTCAAAACCGTCGCCTTCGCGCGTGCCGTCAACGTGACCTTGGGCCTGCCCCTGATCCGCACTTCGCCGGATCACGGCACGGCCTTTGGCATCGCCGGCAAGGGAATAGCCGATCCGGCGAGCCTCATCGCGGCCCTGCGTCTCGCGGCCAAGCTCGCGCGGCGCGCCCGCCAAGCTCGCGGGAAATGACCGCGACGCCCATTTTCCGCTATGACCCCGAAAATGCGAAAATTTCGGCCGCGACTCATCAAGGCGTGCCCCCTCGACGGCCTTCCGCCGCTGCGCGAGGTCGCCGCCGCGCATGGGCTCTTGGCAAGAAAATCCTTGGGCCAGAATTTTATTTTCGATCTCAATCTCACCCGCCGCATCGCGCGCGCCGCTGGCCCGCTGACCAATACGACGATTGTCGAGATCGGCCCAGGCCCCGGCGGACTCACCCGTGCGCTCCTCGCCGAAGGGGCGCGGAGAGTCATCGCGGCCGAGCGCGACGGGCGCTGCCTCGCGGTGCTTGCTGCGATCGCCAATCATTATCCGGGGCGGCTCGACGTCATCGAAGGCGATGCGATGGAAACTGATTTTGCCGCGTTGATCGGGCGCGAAAATCCCGCCCGCGTTTGCGCCAACCTGCCCTATCACATCGCCACCGCGCTGCTTGTCCGCTGGCTTGAAACCGAGCCCTGGCCGCCCTGGTTCGACCGGCTCGTTTTGATGTTTCAACGCGAGCTGGCCGAGCGCATCGTGGCGGGCCCTTTGGAGCGCGCCGCCTATGGGCGCCTCGCGGTCTTGTCCAACTGGCGCTGCGAGACCCGCATTCTTTTCGATGTTCCCGCTGCGGCATTTACGCCGCCGCCCAAGGTCAAATCCTCCCTGGTCGAGCTCGTGCCCCGCCGGGCGCCGCTTGCTTGCGGCACAGAACCGTTGGCGGAGGTCACCCGAGCAGCCTTCGGACAAAGGCGCAAGATGCTGCGGCAATCGTTAAAATCGCTCGCCGGAAGCGATGCTGCCGGTTTACTCGCCCGCGCGGGCATCGATCCAACGTTGCGGGCGGAAGAAATCGGCATAGCGGGATTTGTCGCATTGGCGCGGGCGCTTGGTCCGGGTTCTTGATTGAACGGCGCGCCGGCGAAACAACCAGCGTGCTGCTGCAAAGCCGGCCTCGAGCGCGTCCCGATCAAATGGAATCATTTGATCGATAAGGACGCAGCTCAAAATCAAAGAGTTGGAGCATGTCGGAATCGAAAAAGTCGAGCAACTTTTCCGGGACATGCTTGTCTTATGACGTTTTCGCCCGTTTCAGCCAAGGTGGGCTGCCGCCCGCGAGCCGCGAGCTCGCTGGCGGCAGGAGGGGATGGGT
>JBOHJU010000045.1:0-13075 GCA_050728755.1 Methylocella sp. | reverse complement strand
TGTGTGGTCCGCGACGATCGAACCTTCCGCGGCGGCGCTCGCCTATTCGGCGCTGGCGGCGAGCGTCGTCGAGGCTTGCCTCGCTCATGTGGAGCGCGCCTTCACGGGCGAGCATGGGCGCGTGCCGGGAGGCAGGTCGATCGTTTTGGCGCTTGGCAAGCTTGGCTCGCGCGAAATGACCGCGGCCTCCGATCTCGATCTTATGTTCGTCTATGATTTCGATCCGGCGCGGCCGGAGTCCGATGGCTCCCGGCCGCTTCACGCCGTGCAATATTACACCCGCATAGCGCAGCGTCTGATCTCTTGCTTGACCGTCGCGACGCGGCAGGGCCGGCTTTATGAAGTCGATATGCGGTTGCGCCCTTCCGGCAACAAGGGACCGCTCGCGACCCAATTTACGAGTTTCGTCGATTATCAAGCCAACGAGGCGGAAACCTGGGAGCATATGGCATTGACCCGCGCGAGGCCGGTCGCGGGCAATGCCCAACTTGGAGCGCAAAGTTGCGATGCCATCCGCGCCTTGCTCATGCGGCCGCGGGGTCGCGCGCTGCGCCAAGATGTTTATGAAATGCGGCGCCTCATCGCGCAAGCGAAGGGAGACGGCGACCCTTGGGATCTGAAGCTTGCGGCGGGTGGACTGGTCGACATCGAATTCGTGGCCCAGTATCTTTTGCTGCGCCACGCCAATGCCGAGCCAAGCCTCGTGTGCGTTTCGGCCTTGGCCGTGATCGAGACCGCGGCGGCGTGCGGATTGCTAGACGCGGAATGCGTGCGCGTTTTGGTGAACGCGTACCGCCTGTTTACGGACGTTACGCAAATCCTGCGCCTGACCTTGGACCCGGGCGCCGATCCACGCGCGGCGAACGAAGCGGTCAAGCGGCGCCTCGCGAAAGTGGCCGCCCAGCCGAGCATCGGCGGGCTCGAAAGCTGCCTTTGCGACATGCGCGCCGAGGTGCGCCGTGTTTTCGAGCATGTTTTGTCACCCGGCTGAGGCGGCGCGCAGCTTTTGCGCCTGCGCGGGCCGGCGCAAGGCGCCTGCGGCCAAAAGTAGCTTTTGGCGCGGCGCGTCGCGCGAGTCGGGCAAATGGACGAGGACGATTGTTCCATTGCCAAGCGATGACCGGATGCGAATCGAGCCGCCATGCAAATCGACAAGCGAACGCGCGATCGCGAGGCCAAGGCCCGAGCCCTTCATACCGTTGTCGAGCGTGTCCAGTTGTTCAAACGGTCGGCCAAGCCTCGCCAGAGGCGCCGGTGGAATACCCATTCCGGTATCTTCAACATAGATATTTAGTGCGCCCTGAACCATCCGCGCGCGGACGCTGACCCGGCCGTGATTTGGGGTGAATTTAACTGCGTTGCGCAAAAGAATCGTGAGAATTTTTTCAATCGCGGCGCGGTCGGCATGGATAGACGTGTCCGGCAAGGTTTCGGCGACAAGGCTGATTTCCTTTTCGGCGGCGATTGTTGCGACCGCGGCAACCGCCCCACCGACCGCGGCATCGATCTCGAAATCGGTCTTCTGAAGCCGCACCCGGCCGGATTCGAGGCGCGACATGTCGAGGACATCCGAAATCACGCCGAGCAGATATTGGCCGCTTTGCCGTATGTCGCTGCAATAACCAGCGTATTTCGGCGATCCCAAGGCGCCGAACGTTTCTTGGTGCATCAACTCGGCAAAGCCAATGATGGCGTTGAGCGGCGTCCGCAGCTCGTGGCTCATATTGGCGAGAAATTCGGATTTCGCCAGGTTCGCGGTCTCGGCCTCGGCCTTCTGTTCCAAGTATTTCTCGGCGAGATCGGCGAGCTGCCTCGCCTGCAACTCCAGCGTTTGGCGAGATTTGCGCAAGTCGGCGACGGTCGCCAAGAGGCGGCGTTCCGAGTCCATCAATTGCTCCTCGTGGCGCTTCAGCGCGGTGATGTCGGTGCCGACCGAAACATAGCCCCCGTCCTTGGTGCGCCTTTCGTTGATTTGCAGCCAACGGCCATCGCCGAGGCGCGCCTCGTAGGTGCGCGCGCCGGCAAGCGGCCGCTCGCCCAGCGCGATTTGAGTCTGGATCACGGGGGGAGTCCCTTTCCCCATCACCTGCGCATAGGGCGTTCCGGCAACGATCGCATCGCTCGCCAGATGATGGAATTTCTGGAATTTGGAATTGCACATGACGAGCCGGTTTCCGGCGTCCCAAAGAACGAAAGCTTCGGACACGGTCTCGATCGCGTCGCGAAGGCGTAAGTCGGCCGTGGCGGTGCGCTCGGCGAGGACCTTTTGCTCGGTGATGTCGACGGCGATGCCAACGAGGTGCGGCGGTTCGCCCGCCCGCTCCCGCACGAGCTCGGCCCGCGCCCGCACCCAGATCCACTCGCCGTTTACGGTCTGCATCCGGAAAGCATGATCGATCGAATCGGCTTGCGAACTGGTCAGCATCTCGGCCATCGTCACGAGGGCGCCGTCCTGCGGATGTACCAGCGCATTGACGTCACCAAAGGACATGAATTGACCGGCCGGGGACATGCCAAGCATCTCGTACATCGAATCCGACCAATAGATTCGTCCGCGTGCGAGATCCCAATCCCAGAGGCCGCAGCGCCCCCGGCCAAGCGCGGCGTCGACTCGATTCTGCATCCTCTCGCATAATTGATTAGCATCGAGCGCGCGCGCGGCCTGCCAGAAATAGGCGATTGCCAGGGCTATCAGCACAAGGACCGTGCAGATCGCAAGGATGGTGGCGCGAAAACTGGCTGCTTCCCATTCGGCGAGGACCGCCGCCATGGGATAAACGATGGCGACTTGGCCGAAAGGTGCATCGAGCGTGCGCACGGCCGCCAAGGCTTCCGAACCGTCCGCGAGGTTGATCCGCAAGACGCCGGCTTTTTCCGCGAAAATTGTCAATGGCTGCGCGGGCCCCAAATAATCGGCGAGCGTGGCGTTGGAGCCGGATAGCGCGGGAGCGGCGGCGACTATGCCGCCGGCGGCGCCGGTTACGATCAGCTGCTGCCCGCGCGCCAAGGCGCGGGAAGGTGCTGCCCGAACCAAAGCCGCCGCCGGATCGCTATTGAGCGAATCCCTAAACGTGCCGTTGAGATTGCCGGTTACGACGGCGGCAGTCAATTCAGTGTCGGTGAAGGCATCCGTTACCGTGCGATCGTACTCCTCGCGCGTCATAACGACTGCGATCGCAACAAGCGCGCCGGCAAAGAGCCCCACCATGGCGGGGACCGCGCGCCGCACCCAAATTTCGCGCTGCGCTAAGCGTAGAATGGCGGGTTGCGTCATTCTCCCGGCAAGTCGCCGCGTTGCCCCCGCTCGAACGGGTGCAAACGCCGAATCCGCGCGCGCCATATTTGGCCCCCTCGAAACCGATTCGGAGCGATGTGCCGCATCTCTCCGAATCGGTTTCATCAGAGTCTCAATTTTTTCGATTTGTCCAGAGGTTAATGAAGAATGAATGCAAAATTGATCGCCACGCGGAAGATAGCCGCCACGGGGCGTCGGACAAAAAGATGGCAACCAAAGCCAGGGCCGCGGCGCTAAACGGTCACGAGCACGATCGCGAAACCATCGTGGCCCTTGGCGCCGACGGTTTGGATCGCCGTGGCGCAGACGCCGGGCTCCGTGGCGAGCATTTCATTGAAGCGGCGTATCCCCTGGATATCAGGATCGTGGCTTGCGGCATCGATCACCCTGCCGTCGCGCACGACGTTATCGACGACGATTAGACTGCCCCGCCGGGATAGTTTGCGGGCAAACCTGAAATACTCGGGGATGCTTTGCTTGTCGGCGTCGATGAAGATGAGATCGAAAGCGCCGCCACCCTCGGCGGCGACATGTGGCAGAGTTTGCAGTGCACGGCCCACGCGCAGATCCACCATGGCGTCCAAGGCCGCGCGGGAAATATTCGCGCGCGCAACATCCGCGTGTCTTGGCTCCGACTCGAGCGTGATCAGGCGGCCGTCGCCGGGTAGCGCGCGGGCGAGCCAGATCGTGCTGTAGCCGCCGAGCGTGCCAATTTCCAGAATTCGCCGCGCGCCCTGGAGGAGGGCCAAGATATGCAAAAGCTTGCCTTGGTTTGGCGTAACTTGGATGGGGGGAAGGCCGGCCGCGTCGCTCGCCGCAAGCGCTGCATCCAACGCCGTGTCGGAGGGGACGAGCATATCCGTGATATATCGATCGACGACAGTCCAAAGCGCCTCGGTCATGGATTGTCCTTCAACTTGTAGTTTCGCAGGTAAAATCCGGCTTTGCTGACAATACTCCCGCCCGGCCCCAACATTTTCGCCGGAGCAATGGGCGGGATCTTGTTTCGGTTACCTCCATGCCACAACCGCCAGTTTCTTGTCTTTGGAGGGCGGCGCGTTATAAAATATATACTCTGGCCGTAGGGGCATGGTCTGCGCCAAGCCGACGCTCGGTGGCGGAGTCTCGTTTTACGCCTCTCTGGATTTAGGAAGTTTTCCAATTTTTAGCGAGGAGTTTTCCAATGACACAACATCCACTTAAAAAGCCAGTTGCCGTGACCCGGGATATCCCTGCCCCGCCGCAGTGGCCCTCTTATACGGGCACGTCTCAGTTCGTTGGCACTAGTCCGAGTGGACGGGTAGCCGTCTACGTGGATCCTTCGCTCGGCGATCCAGCACTCCAGAACGCCCATGATCTCGTCAACGATGCCGACCGGGTCGCAACCGCCAACGACAAAATCTTCGGCACGACCGGAGCACCGGTCAGCGTCATCGTTTTTGCCCTTGGCGGGCACACTGATGGCACTGGCGGTGCGGACCACGCCAGTTGCGATTACAAGACAGGCGGTGCGATTGAGGTATGTGCATCATTCGGCAATTCCGCCCGGGTGTCGGCGCTGTTCGAGGCAGAGCTGAGCGAGTGTTCGATGGGCGGAAACCTGTGCGGCGAAAATACGGGGGAAGCACTATCGCGCTGGTGCGCGGCGGTGATCGGCAACAACGCTCTCTCGGACTTCGCGACGGCTCCGAAATGGGCGCAGGACGGGATGCCGGATTATGTCAACCAGACCGATCCAACCGACCAGAATGCGGACAGCACCGGATGTGGGATGGCCTTCCTCTCCTGGTTAATGAGCCAAGGCCACGACCTAGGTCAGATTGCCCCGGCGATGGTGTCGCTGGGAGACTCCGGAACGCTGGCCCAGCTCTACGCCAACCTCACCTCGGGCATTGCCTCCAACGCATGGCCTGCGTTCAAGGCCGCGATCCAAAACCTGGGCGGACCTGGTGCTGTGACCAACGACGACCCGTTCGGTGGAATGGCCGAGCCCGCACAACTGGCGCACCTCGCTCCTTGGACGGTCGAACTGGCCGGAAAGGTCTTCGCCGCGATCCTCGCGGACATAGCCGCTGGCAAGGCGGAGAATCAGATCGTGGCAAGCGTGCGTGCGGTCCTCGTCACGGCGCCGGCCGCGAAACGGGCCTCTTCATTGGCCGCGCGTCGCTGCCCCAAGTCACACCGCTTGGTTCCCCCCGGCATGGCAGCGTAGCGGGCGTAGCGGCATGCGAGAGGTAAAGCCCCGCTACGGGCAGGCCTATCAAGAACGAAACATGACCCGCGCGTCGCGCTGCCGGCGCGCGGCGTTATGCGAGCGAGCGCTGCACAATATCCTTTACGTCCGGCGACAGGTCCGGAGCCGAGGCCACGTTGCGGAGGGCCGCTTCCGCAAGACCGCGCCGTTTGGGTTCCATCGTCCGCCAGCTCTTGAATGCCGAAAGCAGACGCGCAGCGACCTGCGGGTTTTTGCCGTCGAGGCCGAGGACAATTCCCGCGATAAAATCATAGCCGCTGCCATCTCCCGCGTTGAACTGGGTCGGATTCATGGCGGCGAAGGAGCCCACAAGCGAGCGCACCCGGTTCGGATTGTTAAACGAGAAAGCCTTGTGTTTCATGAGGGTTTTCACCCGGTCGAGTGCACCTCTTTCGGGGATCGTCGCCTGCAGGGCAAACCATTTGTCAATGACGAGCGCTTCGCCTTCGTGGGCGCGGTAGTACGCATCGAACGCGTTTTCGCGTTCGCTCCCAGGGATATGCGCGAGCACGCCGAGCGCGGCGATCTCGTCCGTCATGGTGGTGGTGCCTTCGAGCTGAAGCATGGCGAGAACCGCGCCTTCAATCTCATCACCGGCGGCAAATAGATCGAGCGCGGCATTGCGCAAAGACCGCCGCCCCGCGGCAAGGGCGTCCGGTGAATAGGGTCCGTCCGGGGCAAGCCGCGCGTAGGTCGCGAGCAATATGTCCTTGAGGTCTTGTCCGATATCCTTGCGCAGAGCTTCGCGAGCGAGATGGATCGCGTCCGGATCGACATCCTCGCCGATCTCGCGGGCGATGTCGGCCTCACTCGGCAGGGTAATTGCCAGCGCGGTGAAAGCCGGATCGGCGCTCATTTCGATCACCGTGGCGATCGCGCCGTTGAGGTCCTTGTCGCGATGTGGTGCATCCCCGGCGCGGCTGCGTTCGACCGAGCGCAGGAGCAGGCGGGCGGCATAGGTCTGCGCCGCCTGCCAGCGGTTGAAACCGTCGCTGTCATGCGAAATAAGCGCAATGAGGTCGGCCTCGTTTGCCGCGTAATCGAGCCGGACCGGCGCCGAGAACCCCCTGAGGAGGGAGGCCACCGGGCGGCGTGGAACCTCGCGAAAGACGATCCGCCGCCGCGCGGTCGAAAGCTCGATCACCCCGCGCGACAGCTCAGCTGCGCTCGCCCCATCGCAGCCGCCGGTGCGCAGTTCCATATCGCCCCGGGCGGGAGCGACGAGACCGAGTGCGATTGGAATGACAAACGGCTCCTTCTTCTCCTGGCCTGGTGTAGGCTTGCAAGTTTGCGAAAAATCCAGGGTGAAGGTTTTCGCCGCTTCGTCGTAGGACGCCGTGGCTTCGACGAGAGGGGTGCCCGCTTGGTTGTACCAGCGTGAAAATTGCGTCAAATCCCGCCCCGACGTTTCGGCGAAACAGGAAATGAAATCCTCGATCGTCGCCGCCATTCCATCGTAGCGATCGAAATAGAGATCCATGCCCCTGCGAAAGGCATCGTCGCCGATGAGCAGCTTCAGCATGCGGATGATTTCGGCGCCTTTTTCATAGATCGTAGCGGTGTAGAAATTATTGATTTCACGGTACGTGTCCGGCCGGACGTTATGCGCGAGCGGCCCCGCGTCCTCGGCAAATTGCTGGGCGCGCAAGGTGCGCACATCATTGATGCGGCGCACCGGGGCCGAGCGCATATCGGCCGAAAACGCATGGTCGCGGAAAACGGTCAGGCCTTCCTTGAGGCAGAGCTGAAACCAATCGCGGCAGGTGACACGGTTGCCGGTCCAGTTGTGAAAATATTCATGCGCGATCACCGCCTCGATCTGGGCATAATCGGTGTCCGTCGCGGTCGCGGGCGAAGCAAGGATATATTTGTCGTTAAAGATATTCAGTCCCTTGTTCTCCATCGCGCCCATGTTGAAATCGGAGACCGCCACGATATTGAAAACGTCGAGATCGTATTCGCGTCCGTAGACCTCTTCGTCCCAGGCCATGGCCCGTTTCAAGGCGTCCATCGCATAGGCGGCGTAAGGTTCCTTGCCATGTTCGACGTGGATGCCGAGCGCGACCTTGCGTCCGGAGCGGGTGATGAAAACGTCGAAAATCGACCCGAGATCGCCGCCAACGAGCGCGAACAGATAGCAGGGCTTTGGAAAAGGATCGTGCCAAACCGCGAAATGACGCGGCGTTGCTACAATTTTGTCCGAGGCGATCTTATTGCCGTTCGAGAGCAGGAGAGGCGCCTCGGAAAAATCCGCCTCCAGCCTCACCGTATAGACACTCAATACGTCGGGACGGTCGAGAAAATAGGTGATGCGGCGAAAACCTTCCGCCTCGCACTGCGTGCAGTAGACGGAGCCGGAGCGGTAGAGACCCATGAGGTGGGTGTTGGCCGCGGCATCGACTTCGGTCTCGATTTCAAGCACGAACGGGCGGTTAGGCGGGGTGCTCAAGGTAAACTGATCCGGCGTCACAACACCGTTCCACGCCTCCGTCCCATGCAAATCGAGGTCCCGGCCATCGAGCGCGATTTTTTTCGCGGCGAGTCCGTCGCCATCGAGAACGAGGGCGGCGTTGGGGCGGCCTTTCGGGTTCGGGCGGATGGCGAGGCGGGCTGTGACTCGTGTTGCCGCCGGGTGAAGCTTGACATCGAGATCGACCTTGCCGATCAGATAATCGGGAACCCTATAGTCTTTCAGACGAACGGGTTCGGCGGCATCGGTACGCATCTAAACCTCTAGGCGCAAAGGCGCGGGGGCACGCTCGCGCGGGGCGCCAGCCATGATCATAGGGTCAACACCGGCGGGGCGCAAAGCGGACATGCCGGGACAGCGATGCCATCGGCTTGGAGAGAGCCCGCTCGCACTGCCGTCTCGAATGTCTCCTCGGGTAGCGAACGCGAATAAAGCCAGCCGGGCAGCCGGTCCGCAAGACGGCCGCCTAACACAAGGGAAATATGGGAATGGCCGGAACCATTGAAAGGTCCTTACTCGCAATCGTCCTCTTCGGAATCGCGCTCCCCCATGCGGGATGGGCGCAGAGACCGGCGCTCCAGAAAATCACTGAGAGGATCCATATTGATGCGCCTCCGGCGAAGGTTTGGGCGACGATCCAAGATTTTCACGACATGAGCTGGCTTCCCGGCGTCGCCAAGACCACCGGCGCAGGAAGCAATGAGCCGGTCGTGGCCAAACGTCAGCTTACGCTCGACAGCGGCGCGACGATCGACGAAAGCCTCGACAAATACGACCGGGGGGCGATGAGCTATTCCTATCGCATCGACAACGTCGACGTGAAGGTCTTGCCGGTAACTAATTATTCTTCGACCATCGCCGTCCTTCCGGCCGAGGGCGGCAAGAGCACCGTCGACTGGCGCGGCGCGTTTTACCGGGGCTATCCCAGCAACGATCCGCCGCCGGAATTGAACGACGAGGCGGCGCTGCAGGCCGTCGGCAAAGTGTATCGCGCCGGTCTCGAAAATCTGAAGAAAAAGGCCGAGGCGGCAAAATGAAGGGGCTCTAAAGTGAAGCGCGCGCGGGCGAGCGCTTGGCTAGCCGGAGTTTGCGCCACCAATCTTTTCTGGGGTGCTCCGGCGAGCGCGACCGAAGCCTTCATCACCGATCAGACCGGCGATGAGGTCAGCGTGCTCGATCTCGAATCAAAAGAGGTCGTGGCGCGGATTCCGGTTTTGGGCAAGCCCGCCGGGATCGCCATGGCCGGCGACGGGCGCACCGCCTATGTCACAAGCACGGAAGGCAAATATGTCTCGGTGATCGACACCGCGTCGCGCAACATCGTCTCGAAGATTACGATTCCCGATACGCCGCTCGGGATCGCCGCCGGTCCGGCGGGCCGCTATATCTATGTCGCCGGTTTCTATCGGCCGCGCCTCTATAAGATTGATCTCGCGCCCGGCACCATCGCCGCCAGCGTCCAGGTTGGCGCATCGCCGTCGGGAGTAGCCATCACGCGCAATGGCGCACTGAGCGTGACTGCCGACCGCGACGACAATCAAATCTCGATTATCGACGCGGCAACCTTCACCCGCAAAGGCTCGGTCAAGGTTGGGGCGCATCCGTTTGGCGTCACCATCGATCCGCAAGGCGCGCGGGCCTATACCGCGAATGTCGAAAGCAACGATGTGTCTGTCGTCGATCTCAAGGACGCCAAGCTTGTTGGCACCGTGGCGGTCGGCAAAAGGCCCTATGCGGTCGCGCTGGCGAAGGGGCGCGGTTTTTCGACCGACCAATATGGCGGAACGGTTTCGGTCTTTGATCTTGCGACGCTGCGGCCCGTTAAGCGGATTTCCGCCGGCGACTACCCGGAAGGAATAGAAACCAGCGCCGACGGCAAGAGCGTTTACGTCGTCAATTGGTTCTCGAACGAAGTCTGGGTGATCGATGCCGAGACGCTCGCGGTGACCGCGAAAATGGCCGCCGGCGACGGTCCCCGCGCCTTTGGAACTTTTTTACGCGAAGCACGGTGAGTTTTGCGGAGCGGATCATCTCGAATTTGGTGTGCGTGGCGCCAGAGGAGACCTAACGCGCCAGTCGTTTTTGCGAGATTCTAGAAATATGCTCAAAAATCAGCCCTTGATTCTAAACCTCTCTCTTTGTGCGGAAATGACGTGCATATGCGAGCCCCGAAAAACCTTTCAAGCATACCGAACATAACTGCAATCACAAAAACGAAGTATGAGCTTTTAGACAACGATGATCAGATTGAAATCATAAGCTTGGTTCAACATCACGGCTAACCATGCAAACGAAATGTTGTAATACCTGTAGGGAAGCCCTCACGCTTCGAGACGGCCGTTTGCGGCCTCCTCAGCATGAGGGCTTTAGGGATTAGCCCAGTCGCTACGCAAAAGTCATGGCCGCCCCGGCGCGGGCCTCCGCGGTCGCGGAAAAAATCGTCAAGCGGATTGTCGAGCGGATCGAGCGGATAAGGGAGCGCGAGAGCCTGTCCGACCGCCGCAAGGGCTATACGCAAAAGGCGGTGGTCGGCGGCCACAAGGTCTATTTGCGCACCGGCGAATATGCCGACGGGCGGCTCGGCGAAATTTTTATCGACATGCATAAGGAGGGCGCGGCCTTCCGCTCGCTCATGAACAATTTTGCGATCGCGATTTCGGTCGGCCTGCAATATGGCGTGCCACTCGAAGAATATGTCGACGCCTTTACGTTTACCCGCTTCGAACCGGCGGGGCTCGTGCAAGGCAACGACGCGATCAAGAACGCGACCTCGATCGTCGATTATATTTTCCGCGAGCTTGCGATCTCCTATCTCGGCCGCAACGATCTCGCCCACATCGACCCTTCCGACATCGGCCACGACGCGATGGGAAAAGGCGAGGACTTCGGCCGGACTATGAGGAAACCCGCCCTGCCCGAAGGGAGCCGAGGGGAGGAGCAGAGCCGCCCGCCGCAAGGCGCAGGGCCAACCGGCACCACGAAATTCGTGTCGCGCGGTTATGTGCGCTCCAAGGCCGACAAATTGATGCTGGTGCAAGGCGGCGGGCCGCAACCCGCGACGGCGCTCAAAGGCGAACTTGAGCGGGAAATCGAAGCGGAACTCGGCGGGCGTGAGCGGACGACTCCCGCCGAGCGAGCGGCTGTCACGGAAAACCGCAACCAGGCGCGGATGAAAGGCTTTACGGGAGAGGCTTGCGGCGAGTGCGGGAATTTTTACCCTGGTGCGCAATGGGACGTGCCTCAAATGCGACACCTGCGGCTCGACCACGGGGTGCAGTTGAGGGCGAGCAGGTTCCTGCCGATCGCACCAAAATGTTTCACGCGAAACATTTTGGTAAGTTTGGCGGCCGGAAACCTTACAAGCCGTCATACATCCATAGGCTTGAGACATGTAAGATTGCGCGAAAAGTTGGTATTTTAGGCTATTCGATGTTGAGGGGGGGCTTGGCGTAGGACTAGTCCAGAGAACGCAATGAGGATAAACATCGATTTAACAGAGCATGAAATCGAGCCAACGATGCATTGGCTTGCTGGCTTGATCGGCGGACCGCTGGATAGGCGGGTTAGAGGTTTCGAACAGCACCAGCGGCGTAATCCACTCCTTGCATCCCATTTACGGGAAACTTTCTCGTTGGAGGCCACGCTCGTTAAAGCTAGAAGGTACAAAAAGACGACCGGCCAGTTTCCTATCGGTTCGGAATATGACGTTGCTTATGGCTTTGCCGTTGGTGCACACAGGATTCATAAAGCGTTACCTGGTGGTGCACAATCCCGCTTTTCGGGCTGCTTGCGCAATGCGGTGAACGGTCTTCATGGCGTTCGGCCGTTAGCGTTCGAAATCGGTATGGCGGTGCACCTTATGCGCCAAGACTGGGATGTGAATTTTCTTGACTACTCAGGATCGGAACGTTTTGATTTTCTTATCCGCCGTGATGGAATGGAAATTGAGGTGGAGCTCAAATCAACGTCCGGCGATGCTGGGTGGAAAATTCACCGGCAGGAAATGAATCGCCTTGCAGATCTGATAGCGGAGGCCGCAATCAAGCTCGCGGACACGCAGGGCTGTCATCTGTTTCGCGTCACTATTCCGGACCGGTTACCTTCCATTGAAAGGGAGCTGGCAAAGATTGCTGCATTAGTAGACCAAGCAGTTACAAACAGATGCTGTTTGACGGATGGCTGCTGTAGTATCAAGTATGATTGCCCTAACGTTTCAGATTGGCCCGATCCGCGCAACGGCAAGGAAGCTCACGAGTTCGTAGAAGGGCTTTTTGGCGTTAGCAATCGCCACATTCTCTTTTGTGGTCGAGAACGCTTCTCTGTTGTCGCCGTCCTGGTCGAAAGCTCTGCACCTGATCAAGCGCTCGAGGCTTTGGCGGATCAAGTCAAGCAAGCTGCAGACCAATGCAGCGGGAAACGTCCGGCAGTGATTGCGTTACAGCTTTGCGATCCCATCGACAGGGCCGAGCTTGAAATTATGGCAAAGACGCCGAGCGGATTACACTTCATTGCAGGCAAGGTTTTCGAGGACTCGAATCGATTGCACCTCGATTCCATCGCGTTCACTGTTCCTCAATTGCCAGGCCAGCAAGACGGAAGAGCGAGGCAACCATCGGCTCCAGTGGCAACACTTTTCAATGACAATCCTTTGTATTCCTGCGCGGAGGCGAGGTCGCTCTTCCGGCCAAGCTCTGCGAGCTAACGGGGTGGTCTTGCCTCTTTAACGGGCAGGATTATGAAAAGGTCGTGAAGGGCCGTCCCCAGCCACCTTCCCATTCATCGCACGGCTGACCCGAGCGTATCTGCACTTTGAAGTCAAGGATCTGCGACCGCCGGAGGCGGCGCGCCTTTGGCGCGTCCTTGAGTTCAAAGTTCAGATACGCTTTTCCGCCGCCATGTGATGAATGGATTTTTCCGCGCAAGGCGTGCTTGCCTGCCCCGCAACAAAGCCGATGCGCTTCGTGGCGGCCGTTTCGCGGATTCCCCATGGTGTAATACCAATCGCCCTAAGTTTTGACCTGTGCCCATTTTCTGGTTCCTATTGAGGTAATGAGCT
>JBOHJU010000044.1:0-13313 GCA_050728755.1 Methylocella sp. | reverse complement strand
GCATCATGGCGAGATTCCGCTCTGGAACCCCTATCATTTCGGCGGCTATCCGGCGATCGCCGATCCGCAATCCCTGATCTTCACGCCGAGCATGGTGCTGTTTGCGCTGGTTGCGCCTCATGCCTCGATGCAACTTTTCGACGCGGTCATCCTCGCCCATCTTTTCGCGGGAGGGGTTTGCATTCTGGGCCTATTGCGGCGCTGGCACTGGCAGCCGGCGGCGGCGGTCCTCGCGGCGCTCGTTTTCATGCTCGGCGGCGCCGCGTCATCGAGGCTTCAGCACACCGGCATAATCATTTCCTATTCCTTCTTTCCGGCAGCCTTATGGTGTCTCGATATCGCGCTCGAGCGCCGCTCCTATCGTTTCGCCCTTGCGTTTGGCTTCGCCGCATCCTTGATGGCGCTCGGCCGCGATCAGGTCGCCTTCCTGCTATGCACGGTTCTTGCGGGCTATCTTGTCGTTGCCGCGGCCCAATCGGGAAACGCGCTTGTCTATCTGCGCGCCCGGGCCGGCATTCTCGCGTTGAGCGCCGCCTCGATCCTCGCGATATTGCTCATACCGGCACTGTTGACCATGCAGTTTCTTGCCGACTCGAACCGGCCGGGCTTTCCGTTCGGGGTCGCGGCGGCGGGTTCGCTCGCGCCGCTCAATTCGATCACGCTCTTCGCGCCAAATTTCTTCGGCTCCCTTGGTCAAAGTTGTGATTCTCTCGGTCACCATTGTGATTATTGGAAGCCTGATTACGACACCATTCCGCGCGCCGACTGGACCGACCGCGCCGTCGATTATCTTTTTATCGGCACTCTGCCGTTCCTGCTCATCGTGTGGCACGGGTTTGGAGCCGGCCGGTTGTTCGCGCGGGGCGGACAATTCTTTGTTATTCTGCTTTTGCTGGCGCTTGCTTACGCTCTGGGGCGCTATACGCCGTTGTTCCCGCTCGCGTTTGACCGGATACCTGGCGTATCTCTCTACCGAAGGCCCGCGGATGCGACGTTTCTCGTCAATATAGCACTTGCCTTTAGCGCCGGATTTCTGCTGCACCGCTATATCGAGGAGGGCCTGCCGAAGCCTTTCCGCACGCTGCCGAAATGGCTAGCCTTCGCGCTCGCCGGGGCGACCACATTGGCGCTCGCCATATTGACCGGCAGTGGACTCGTCGTTTCCTTTCGGGAAGGCCACGTCAGAACTTCGCTTGCCGCACTCGCTCTTGCCGGCGCGTTGGCGGCCGCTGGCGCCGCCATCTTGATTGGCCTTCGAACTCCTCAAAGGCGGGCGCTCGCGGCGAGTTTGTTCGTGCTTTTAAGCGGGGCCGAAATCCTTTGCCGCAATGCCGCCTCCCCGCTCAACGCGGAGCCGTTGGAATTCTACTCCGTCTATGCCGGCATGAAGCCATCGGACGCCGCCGGCATCGCGGTTCTGCGCCACGAAATAGCCGCCACAATGCGGGCCGGCGATCGTCCGCGCGTCGAGATATTGGGGCTGAAAGGGCCGTGGCAGAATGCGTCGATGGTTCTCAAATTCGAAAATACAATAGGCTATAATCCGCTGCGCATCGACGATTACGACCGCGCGGTCGGCGCTGGGCCGGATGCCGAGGATTTCGCTGCGCGTCATTATCCGGGCACTTTTCGCGGCTACAATAGCCGTCTTGCGGCGTTGCTCGGGGTCGAATATTTGGTCCTCGACCGCCCTTTGACGGAACTGCCACGCGACATCCCGCGGCCGAAGGTTCAGGCGATCTATAAAAGCGGCACCATGTATATCTATAAGCTCGGCAAGACCTCGCCGAGGGCCTACTTCGCGTTGGCGGTCGAGCCCGTCGACGATGAGGGGGTTCTCGACGAACATGTCCTTCCCGGCTTCGATTCGGCGAGCGAGGTGTTGATCGACCAGGCAAGCATGGCCGATCTTCACGACGGTCCCTATGCCCAAGGCGCGGGCCATGAGCGCGTTCAAACCGCCACCCTCAGCGCAGGGCAGGGGGCGGGCCAATCCGTGAGTCAAGCCTCGACCGCAGCGCCTCGCTTATCGCATGTCGCGATCGTCAACTACGCCGATAATTCGGTCGAGATCGACGTCGACGCACCAAAGCCGGGCATTGCCGTGCTGCACGATCTTTTCTATCCAGGCTGGGAGGCCCGCGTCGACGGGCATAGGAAACCGGTACTTCACGCCAATATTCTGTTTCGCGGCGTCGAGGTTCCAGCCGGCCGCCATCGGGTCGTCTTTTCTTTTCACCCGCTGTCATTGACCAATCTCGCGGCGGCTGCCTCTAGCGTTTTTCGTCGAGGAGAGGAGTGAGATTTGCGGCGCCATCCGGTTAAAAGGCCGGCTTCCGGCCGGACCGGACAAGGTTTTGCCCCTCGCGCGAGTTTGCTTGCGAGATTAGCGGCGGCCGCGCTGTGCCTAGTGGCTTGGCCTGTCGCGGCGCAATCGCCGAAAGCGGGAAATCCCGTCGTTCCTTCCCTGCGCTTGCCGCTCATCCCCGAGCCCACTCCCGCCGGGGCGGCGCACGGCATGGTCCGGCTATCGGCCCTTTTTTCCGCCACCGACACGCGGCCGGTGCGCGACGGCCTGCAATGGCGCGTATTCGAAGAAGTCCCGGGAACCGCCGGAAACCACAAACTCGTCGCGCAATCCACCGACGCGATGCCAACCCTGCCCCTTCCCAACGGCAATTTCGTCGTTCATGCCGCCTTGGGGCTCGCAGGCGCGACTAAGCGGATCACCGTTAACGGCACATTGTCAACCGAAACGCTCGTCCTCAATGCCGGTGGGTTGCGGATCGCGGGCCAGCTCGGCGACACGCCTGTCAATCCAGCGAAATTAGCGATTTCGATCTATGTTCCGGAGGGCGGCAATCCGGAAGCAAAACTGGTTGTCGCGAACGCCAAATCCGGCGACACCATCGGCCTTCCGGAAGGCAACTATCATATTGTGTCGACGTTGCTCGACGCTGCGGCCAACGGTCAAGCGAGCCCGACGAATTCGGTGATCAGCGCCGATTTGCGGGTGCAGGCCGGGAAGCTGACCGATGCGACGCTGCGTCACCGCGCCGCCACCATGACTTTGAAGCTCGTGAACAGCCCCGGCGGCGAAGCCCTCGCGAATACGGCTTTCACGGTCTTGACCCCGGGTGGCGACGTCATCCGCGAGATGATCGGCGCGTTCCCTGCCGCCACGCTCGCCGAAGGCGAGTATGTTGCGATCGCGCGGCACGCCGGCCAAACCTATCAAACGACGTTCAAGGTCGAGTCCGGCGTCGACAAGGATGTCGAATTTCTTGCCAACGAACCCCCGCCGCCGGAGGCGCCGTGACCAAGGACATTCTTGAACAACGGCATTCTTGAAATTGATTAGGGGGCGCAATCGCACACTCCATGCGGGAGGTTACGCGAATGGCCGCGCCTCAAAAACCTTGGTGTTCGAGGCGGGATGCGGACAAATTTATTCACCCGGCTTTCGCCGCGGTCAGCGGCCGGTTAAGCTCCGTGCGCCAAGCGGCCGGATCTGCGTTCGACCCCGGACCCGCAGCATTGCCAAAAGTCCGAGCGCGTTTTGTACCCATTGGCCGCGATCCAAGCTTCAAATTCGCCCCAGGCGGCCCCAAGGCCGTCGTACGACGGTGCTTTTCATTTGCATGCCTCAAGTTGTGCAAAAGCATCCTGGCGATCCGGTGAAGCCATCCCCTTGGTGAACCCGAGCGGGGCTCAGGCCGCCGCCTTCGCGCGCCCGCGCTTCATGTCCTTTCAGTCAACGAAGATAAACCGCCGCGTTTCAACCAGCAGATGGCGCCCGCAAGATCTCGCTTGCCCGCGTGACGTCCCGCTGCATTTGCGCGACGAGCGCGGCGGCCGAAGCGAATTTCACTTCAGCACGGATCCAGCCGATGAAGAATACCTCGATCGTTGTGCCGTAAAGATCGCCGGCAAAATCGAACAAGAAGGCTTCGAGCAGCGCCAGGCCACCATCGAACGTTGGGCGGCGGCCGTAGCTCGCCACGCCGGAATAGGTCTTTGTTCCAGCAAGGATCCGGACAGCATAGACGCCGTGACGCAACCGGCAGCTTGGGTCCGGCAAAAGATTGGCGGTGGGAAATCCCAATGTCCGGCCGAGTTCCTGGCCATGGGTGACTTTGCCCATGATGGCAAAGGGGTGACCGAGCAGTCGTGCGGCATCTTCTACGTCGCCCGCCTCAAGTGCCACGCGGGCCGCCGTCGAGGACGCGGCCTCGTTGATGTCCGCTCTATCCGCTGGAACCCGCCCCACGATCTCGACAGCAAAGCCATGCCGTTTACTCGCTTCCTTGAGAAGGGCGGGAGAGCCGGAACGGCCCGCGCCGAAATGGAAATCATAGCCCGCGACGATGGCGCGGACCTTTAGACGGCGGACCAGGATTTCGGCTATGAAAGCCTCCGCCGGGAGGCTCGCCAAATCCTTGTCGAAGGTTAGGACGATCATGCCGTCAATGCCGAGTTGCTCCAGCGCCGTCGCCTTGGCGTCGCGCGGCGTGAGGCGAAAGATCGTGTTGGGACCCCTGAAAAAATCGGCCGGATGCGGTTCGAAGGTAAGCACCGCGCAAGGACAGTTAAGCTCCTGGGCCAGCGTCCTGGCGCGCTTGATCACCGCGAGATGACCGCGATGAACGCCATCGAAATTGCCGATCGCAACTACCGCGCCTGCAAGTCCGGGCGGCGCCGCCTCCGGATCGAAGGCGGCAATAAATTTTTTGGCGACGGAAGAATCGGCCAAGGGAACCCAAATCGTAAGACGCCATGCGGGCGCCGGCAGAGCTCCGGACAGGGCGGGAACCTGCATGGCAGAAGGGCCGGCGTCAAGGCCGCGCCATGCCGCCTCCCAGGAGCATACTACCAAACCAGCTCCGAGATCGCCGCCGTCGGCGCGAAATCCGCTGCTTCCATGAACCGCCGGAACGCGGCGGCGTTGAGCGCGCCCGTCGCACCGCCATGCAGTTCCTTGCGATGGATGCCGGATGTCACAAAGAGACTATCAAAGCCCTGGCGGTGTGCACCTCTGATATCGGTCCGCATGGCGTCGCCAATCACGAGGACGTCTGAACGATCGATGGCCTCGTGAGCAGCTCGCCCTGCGAATTCGAGTGCCCGCGTGAAAATCGGGGCAAAAGGCTTGCCGGCCTGGATCACCTTGCCGCCGGCCACGGCATAGCGTTCCGCGATCGCGCCGGCACAATAAAACAACCTGCCCCCTTCCTCCACCGCGATATCAGGATTGGCGCAAATGAGCTCGAGGTTTCGCGCGCGCATGGCGGCAAGGATTGCGTCGTAATCGGCGGGCGTCTCGCGCCACGGATCGGCAAGGCCGGTGCAGAGGACGAAGTTCGCTTGGTTCAGCGGCACGAGACGCGACGCCTCTCCACACAACGCAAAAACCTCCTCGAAAAGGCCGGTTTCATAGGGCGGGCCAAGATGAAACAGGCCTTCGCCGGAGCGCTCGACGAGCAGGGAAACGGTGACGTCGCCGGACGAGACGATCGCATCATAGGCTTTTCGCGTAACGCCAAGCTGGGCGAGCTGCGCCTCTACGATCCGGGCTGGATTGGGCGAGTTCGTCATAAGAACGACCCTGCCGCCGCCCGCCCGGAAGCGGCCAAGCGCCTCGGTGGCTCTCTCCAAGGCCATGAGTCCATTGTGGACGACGCCCCAGATGTCGCTCAAAATGACTTTGTATCCGCTCGCGAGACCGGCCAATCCGCGCACCAGGCGAGTCACGCGCTCAATCGTCCTTTGGGAAGCGGCACAAGCGAATGGCGGTGGATCCCGCCTGCACTATAGAACCGGTTTGCAGGGTTACGTAAGGAATCGGTTTTCAGCGGCACGCTCTGCACCACGGACCGGTGGCGCGCCCGGCGCATGGAAACGGGGCGGCGCGTTTGCAGATAGGTTTAACTCACAGGCTTATCGCCACCGTATATCGAAGTCCGCCGATGGGCCGTCAAGCTAAAAAAGCGGGGCATCGCGGCAGCGGGCGCCGCGCCTACGATGGCATGCGCGGGCCAGATGATTGCAACGTTAACGGCGTTAGGATGGGAGTTTGCCGTCAGGGGTCGCCTGGTCGATGGCCTGCGGCAGATGTTGCGCCAGCAATTCGGCGATTTTGTCGGCGGGAAGGCCCATCTTGGCGGCGAGTTCCTTCACCGTGCCGGAGCCTAGCACCCGTTGAATCTGATCCGCCGTGATCGGCAAATTCTGTCCCTGCGAAATCCATGACTTCATGGTATCGCCGAAGCCATTCTTCTGGAATTGGCTGGCGATGTTTTGCAAGCCGCCTTGCTGTTCGATGAAGTTGTTGAGGAGCGTCGTTGCTCCCGCGCCAAATACGCCTCCGAGAATTCCGTCGAACACGCCCATGTGACCCTCCTCCAGTGGATATCCCTCGAACGGTCAGGCTTAAAACCTCGGCCGGCGTCCGCCCGATTCCCAGATTACGAGGCTGAGATTACCGCCGTGGACTAGCCTTTGCAAGGCCATGCCGAGGCCGGGTTCGCCGCCGGCCGGTCGCCGAACTGGCGCGCATTTGCCCCTCGGCGCGGGTCGCATGAGACGGCCATCAGAAGGCTGCGCGGTTACGCCGCCAAGGTAACGCCAAGCGTTCCCATGGCATGCTGGAGTGCATTGATACAGTCCGGGTCGATCGCGGTGCCGACGCTCTCCGCCATGATCGCCAGGGATTTGGAGATTGGGATGCTTGCCCGATACGGCCGATAGGCGGTCAGCGCATCGAATATATCCGCCGTCGTGATGATCCGCGTTTCGAGGAAGATTTGATCGCCTTTAAGTCCGCGCGGATAGCCATTGCCGTCAAGACGCTCGTGATGCGCCGCGGCAATGGGAGCAAGACCCCTAAAAGCGGCGATGCGCGACAGGATCGTCTCCGTGTGCGCCGCATGCATTTTCATCGCTGCCCATTCGTCTGGATCAAGCTTGCCCGGCTTATCCAATACGGCGTTGCTGACCCCCAGCTTACCGACATCGTGCAACAGCGCCGCGCGTTTGAGCCAGTGGCGCCTTTCGGCCGAAAACCCCATCGTTTCCGCGATCATGTCCGTGAATAGCGTGACACGCTCGCTGTGCCCGCTCGTGTAGGGGCTCTTGGCATCGACCACTTTAGCGAACGCGGCCGCGATGTCGTCGAGATAGTCCTCGTCGACGGTCTTGACCCGCTGTGCGGCTTCCAGAGCGTAGATCGCCTGCTGCAGGTTATTCGAGCGCAGCGTATCCCAGAATTCACGCCGCCCGGCGATCCGTTCGAAGGCCTCGGCCAATTGCGGATCGAACCAGGTCCCGGAGCGGCGCCGAACCTCTCGTCGCGCGGCCTCGATACTATCGCCGGTCTGGAACACGTCGATAACTTGCGCCATCAGCGCGATCCGCGAATAGATGGGGATGGCGGTGCCGCGCAATCGGGCGGGCATGCCGCTTCCGTCCCAATGTTCGTCGAGGTCTTGGATACCTTGCGCCACGGCTTCCGGAAAGCGCATTTTCCGGGCGATTTCAGCGCCACGCTGGCAGCGTGCTTCGGTCAGTTCTAGGGCAATCTGGCGGCCATTTTGGAAGGCATTGACGATGGTGCGAAACCGCTCCGCCAGCCCGGCCTTCAGCCCGGTATGGGCCAGAACAAAGCGAAGTGCCTGCGCCAGGCTGCCGTCGATAAGCTTGAAGTCGTGTTTGAAGCTCAGATCGTCAGTCAGATAGAGCCGGCAGATGCGCGCGGCATTGTTGCTACAGCCGAGGTCCTTCAGAAGCAACGTATAGAAGAGTTCCCATAGTTCGGTTTCGCCGAGGCCGATCTCCTGGCCGATGTGAATCCCGACCCAACAGCAGCGAACGCCGTGCCCCGCCGGCTGGCCTCCGGCCATGTCCAGTGCATGGCTGAACGCGCTCAATAGTTCGGCAAGGGGTATTTCCTGAATGTCCGCTTCTTGGAGGTATGATGGGGCCATGAGGGCAATTTCAAGGTGATTGTCATCGCCGCCCTAAGGCAGCCGGAAAAACAGGGCTTCTGATTGCGCGCGGGACGAGGCAACCACACTTGGCTTAACGTTGAGTCTAGCCATTTACCGCATTTATATCGATATCCGCGGGATGACGGCCTTGGCGCGGCGCAGATCGCCGCTTTCGGTGAAGACGAGATAGGATTTCCCCATGTTGATGATCGGTTCGATCCGCAGGCAGCTCGCGCCCATCCATCCGGAGGGCTATATTTTTATCGCTGGCTTTGCCATCGCCACTCTAGTCCTCGGCTCGTTGTTTGGCTCTCTCTTCTGGATTGGCGCGATCGCGACCGCCTGGTGCGCCTATTTCTTCCGCGACCCGGTCCGCCTCACCCCGCTCGACGAAAATCTGGTGATCTCGCCGGCCGACGGCGTCGTCTCCTCGGTTGGATATTTCGCGCCGCCGCCGGAACTTGGCCTTGGGCCCGAACCGATGCAGCGGGTGTCGATTTTCATGTCGGTGTTCGACTGCCATGTCAATCGCGCGCCTGTCGGCGGCCGGGTGACCAAGATTGCCTATAGGCCAGGCCTTTTCGTTAGTGCCGATCTCGACAAGGCGAGCGAGAACAACGAGCGCAATGGCCTGGTCATCGAAAGCGGCGGCGGCCGTTTCGGCGTTGTCCAGATCGCCGGATTTGTCGCGCGGCGCATTGTCTGTCTCGTGCGCCAGGGCGAGGTTATTGGCGCTGGCGACAGATTAGGCCTGATCCGCTTCGGTTCGCGCGTCGATGTCTATATGCCCGGCGCGGCGAGCCCCTTGGTGACGATGGGCTCCAAGGCGGTCGCGGGCGAGACGGCACTCGCTGAACTTCGCTCGAACGCGCCACGCCGCAATTTCAAATCCGGTTGAACGCGGGCCTCGCCCTAGGCCGGCCCGGGCGGCGGTGTGAGCCGGTGGGGCTGACGCTCCAGCGCGCTCGTAGGCCGCGCCCCCGCGCCTGTGCCAAGATGCGCTGCAAAGCCTCCTCAACCATTCGCCGGCGCGGCAATAACGCAATGTCGCCCAATCGTGAGGTTTGCCGCGATGCGCACAAGATTGCCGATCCTCGTTTCCTCCCCGATGACCGTGTCCCCCACGGCGCCGCGATCGATCGTCGAATTGGCACCGATCTCGACGCCATCCTGAATAATGACCCGTCCCATCATCGGCGCCCACGAAAGTCTGTGCGGGGCCAGGGCAATGCCGGGACAGGCGAAATCGACACTTGGCTGACCGATGCGTACCCCCGGATGCAAGATAACTCTGTCGCCGATCAGCGCATGGGTAATCGTTGCCTGCGGCCCAATCAGGCAATCGCGGCCGATACGGACATCCGAACCGATGACGCTATTCGCGCCAACGATCGAACCGGAACCGATTTCCGCGCGGGGCCCGATGACCACCCCCGGATCGACGATCACGTCTTGTTCGAGACGTGCCTCGGGATGAACCGAGGCACCTGGATCGATCCCCGCCGTGCCAAACAAGGATTTTGGCCGGATCGCCTGCGGAAACAACCGCCGCATGGCGAGCGCGAAGCCGCGGGAGGGCGCGTCCATCACCAGCGCCAAAGTCGGCTTTGGCACGCGCGGCGCATCGCCCGGCGTGACGAAGCAGGCGGTTGCGCGGCTGGTCTCCAGAAGCAAGGCATTTTCCGGAGAATCGAGAAAGGTGAGCTCGCCCCGCTCCGCCTCGCCGAGTGGCGCCACCCCGCTGACGATGGCGGATAGATCGGCGCCTTCAACGACCGCCGCGCCGGTGCAGGCAACGATTTCGGCGAGCGATGTCCTGGCCGCGCGTGGGAAAAACACGGGTTCGCTCATCCGAGCCTCTTCACATGGCCGTATCCACGTCCTGGAATAGAGCGCACGGCCACCGATTGCGGCGAGCACCGCAAAAATCGGGCCGGACGGACGCATCATCAGAAGGTGGTGCCGCCGGTGAAGCGGAAGAACTGAGTCTGATCGAACTGGCTCTTGGTGATGACCTTAGCGAAATCGAAGCGGATCGGTCCGAGCGGCGACGACCAGATGATCGACCCGCCGGCCGACGTCCGGATCAACGACCCGTGGTTGGCGCCGACGGTGATGCACTTGCCTTGCGTGAAGGCCGGCGCCACGTCGGCGGGGGTGCAGAAGCCAGTCGGACTGAAGTTCGTCCGCCCGTTAAAGCCATACAACGTGCCGGCGTCGGCGAAGATAGCTCCCTTCAGGCCGAGATCCCTCGGCACCCCGAAGAGCGGGAACTGCACTTCGAGGCTGCCGCCGAAATATTTGGTGCCGCCGAGCGGGTTGCCCTGGGGGTCGAACCCCACGTCGCGCGGGCCAATGCCAAACGGAGCAAACCCGCGCACCAGGCTTGGCCCGAGATTGAAATTGTCGACGATGCGCAACGGGCTTCCGCCAAAGGCCGCCAAATCGCCGCCTTGGAGATGCACGAGCCCCACGATCTGATCGTAAATGTCATGATAATAACGGAGATCGGCGGTGGTGCGCACGAAGCGTTCATCGCCGCCTGCGCCCGCGACGTCCTGGCGAAGCTCGGCAAAGAAGCCGCCGGTCGGATTTTTGTTGTTGTCGAGCGTATTATAGCCAAGCGTATAGCCGAAACTCGAGGTCACGAATGGGCCTTGCGCCTCCTTGAGCGCCAAGGAGGCTTCGCCGTTCGTCAAGCAGTTGTTGAAGAAACTCGGGGGGAAGCCAGTGCCAAATCCTGGCGTGATCCCGAAAATCGGGCTGTTGCAATCGTTGAAGGGTTGCGCGGAAGTGTTGGGAATGGAGATGTCCGTGCGGTAGATCGAGTAGCGCGGCGAGAACGTCAGTTCCTCCGTCACCGGCAAGCCAAGGCGCAGCGTCGCCCCGGCCACGAAGTTATTGTAGAAAGAAAATTGAAAGGCGTCGCTTTTCTTCGCATAAACATCGAAACCCGCCGCGATCCGGTCGCCGAGGAAATAAGGTTCGGTGAAATTGAATTCGACGCCTCGGCTGTACTGCCCCTCGGAGACCGCAAGGCGCACATATTGGCCGCGGCCCATGAAATTGGTTTCGGTAACCGAGACCTCGGCAATGAACCCCTCAGTGGTCGAATAACCGCCGGATAGCGACAGCGAGCCGGTCGGCTGATCCTCGACATCGACAACGACGATCACCCTGTCGGGCGTCGAACCCGGTTCGTTGGTGATCTTCACCTTTTTGAAATAGCCGAGATTGTTGAGCCTTCGTTCGGCCCGGTCGATGAGCACCTTATTGTAGGCGTCGCCTTCGCCGATTTCGAATTCGCGCCGGATCACATAGTCGCGCGTTCTGGTGTTGCCGCGCACAACGATGCGTTCGATATATACACGTGGCCCCTCATCGAGGACAAAGGCGATCTTCACGGTATGCGTCGCTGGATCGCGATCGCCGCGCGGATGCACCTGCGTGAACGGGTAGCCGTGCTTGCCAACCTCGTTGGTCAGCGCATCGACGGTCTTTTGGACCAAGTCGCCATCGTAGACTTCTCCGGCCGAAAGACGCACGAGCGGGAGCAGCGAGGCTCCGTCGAGGTCCGGCAAATGTGATTCCACCTTGACCGCGGCGACGGTATATTGCACCCCCTCCTCGATGGTGATCGTGATAATATAGCCGCCTTGCTCCGGGTCGAACCGAGCGTCGGAGCCCACGACGTGAAAATCGGCATACCCGTGCTTGAGATAGAACCGGCGGATAAGCTCGAGGTCTGAGGCGATCCTGTCGGGGTCGTAGACATCCGACGTCTTGAAGAACGAAAAGTAATTCATCTCCGTCGTCTGCATAAGATCGCGCAGCTTGCCGGAGGAATAGGCCTGGTTGCCGACGAAATTGATCGTCTTTACGCCGGTCTTTTCGCCTTCGTCTATGGTGAAGACGACGTCAACCCGGCCGTTTGGCAGATCAACGGTCCGCGCGGTCACCTTGGCCGCCGCGCGACCGGAACGCCGGTAAATGTCCTTGATCCGCTCGATATCCGCATCGACCATGGCCTGACTGTAGGGTCCGCGCGATTTTGAGTGGACCTCGGCCGTGAGAGTTTCAGTCTTTACCTTGCTGTTGCCCTCGAAGGCGACGCGATTGATGACGTTGTTCTCGGTTACGCTTATGACGACCCGGCCCCCGGCCCGGTTCACCTTGACGCTGGAAAACAATCCGGTGGCGTAGAGATCCTTGACCCCCTTGTTGATGGAAGCCTGGTCAGAGCCGCTGAAATATCCGGCAATCGTTTCGCTGTCGACACGCTTGTTGCCTTGCACCAAGACGTTTTCCGCGCGCACCGCAAAATTCCCGGCGAAAAGCCAAGCCAGCGCGATCGTTGCAACTGCAGACCGGCCTTGAAATATACGCATACACCGCATTGTAAGACCGGCCCTCACGTGCACAAACGCTTGACTCAATACCTGGCGCTAGTTTGTTGATACAACTTATTCTACCGGAATAGTCCAAGGCTTCTCCGGTATCCGCCAAGCGTGGTTTTTACAAGGCTTGGCATGCGCCGCAAATCAAGTTTCGTTGCATTGTAGCGATTTCGCGGAAGCGTGGCAGGCAAGACACGCATCGCGGTAAGCAATCCCTTAAGGAACAGGGTTAACCCTATGCTTCCATTTGGACAAAACAGCTTTTTTAACCAAACGCGGCCGGGCCTATCCGCCCGCTATCGATCATCCCAAATGCATCCACTGACGGGTCAGGCGAAGAATGTCGTTGTAGGTGGCAAAGACCATCAAGCTTGCCACCAGTGTGAGGCCGATTTTGAACCCGAACTGTTGCATCCTGTCGGTCAGGGCCTTGCCGCGAACCGCCTCCACCGCATAATAGAGGAGATGGCCGCCATCGAGGAGGGGAATCGGGAAGAGGTTCAGCATCCCGACCGAAATCGACAGAATTGCGGCAAGGTTGAGCAGGTAGGACGGACCGAGCTTAGCCATCGCCCCGGACATCTCGGCGATCCGGATCGGTCCCGACAGTTGATCGGTGGATTCCTGCCCGGCCGCCAAGCCTTTGAGATAGCTGCCGGTGCGCTCCACGATATAGCAGGTCTCAGACCCAGCGAGCTTAACCGAGGCAACAAAACCATAGTTCTGGACATGCCAATTTTCCGGCTTGCTTTTGGATTGGACGCCAAGGACCCCGACACGCGTGGTGCCGAACGGGGTGGCCACGTCGCGCCGTCGCGGCGTCGCAACGAGCGTCACCAATTTGCCGCCGCGTTCGACGCCGAAAACCAGTTGCGTGTCGCTGGCCACCTGCACGACGCGCTGCATGTCCTCGAAGCTATCGACCTTGGCC
>JBOHJU010000043.1:0-13380 GCA_050728755.1 Methylocella sp. | reverse complement strand
CGTCAAGCGGACGCGCGGCCTGCATCCCCAAAGCCGCCGCGCCGTGCCTTATCCGATTGTCGCGCTTGTCGGCTATACGAACGCGGGAAAATCCACTCTGTTCAATAGGCTGACGGAGGCGGGCGTGGTCGCCGAGGACATGCTTTTCGCGACCCTTGATCCCACCATGCGCGGTGTCGCGCTGCCGCATGGCGGCCGCATCATTCTCTCCGATACCGTCGGCTTTATTTCCGGCTTGCCAACCATGCTTATCAAGGCCTTCCGGGCAACGCTTGAGGAAGTCGTTGAAGCGGACGCCATTTTGCATGTCCGCGATATCGCGCATGAAGCCGCCGAAGCGCAGCAAGCCGATGTGGACGCCATCCTCGCTGATCTTGGGATCGATTCCGCTGATCGCCGCCTCATGGAGGTCTGGAACAAATGCGATCTCTTGGGCGAAGCCGCCCTCGCGGCGCGGCGCGGTGCAAAGCGGTTTTCGCACGGCAACCCGGTCATGGTTTCGGCATTGACGGGACAGGGCCTCGACGACCTTCGCGCCGCGATTGAAACGCGGCTCGCAAGTGGCCGGATTGTCTTCGACATCGCGCTCGATCCGGCCAATGGCGCAGGGCTTCACTGGCTGCACGAGAATACCGAAGTCATGCGCAAGAGCACGGCGGCGGACGGCGCCGTTCATATCCGGGTTCGGGTCGTGCCGGAACGCGCCGAGCCGGTGCGGAGGAAGTTTCCCGCCGCCGCCGCGCGGCGGGGGTAAAGTGGGCGAACTTATCCGACCAAGCGGGCGAGGAGTCTCGCGAATTTTTTCGAGCACCAATCTGGCGTTGTTCCAGTCGAAACCGGCGGACGAGGCCTTCGCCTGCAATTTTACCGCACGGGTCAAGCCAGGCAGGCAAGCGGAACATCATCAAGAAGGCCGCCGGCAATGCGAGCTTGAAAAACAACCTGGAGCAGGAGGTCGCCCATTTCCTCCCTAAGGTCCGGCATATTCCCGCGGGCAACGGCGTCCGCGATCCCGTAGGCTTCCTCGATCGTATAAGGGACGATGGACTCGAATGTCTGCGCGATATCCCAGCCGCAACCGGTCGCGGGACGGCGCAAGAACGCGATGATGTCGATCAGCCGGCTGATATCGCGGGATGGCTGCATCGCGGAATGCCGGTTCGGCGCCGCCGCTCCGTTCAATCGAGCGAGATAGACAAAGCCTCGCGGCCCTTTGGTGTATCGACGACCTGCATCGTCACGGGCTGGCCTTCGGCAAGGTTCTGGATTCCCGCCGGACCGAGGATCGAAATATGGACAAAAATGTCCTTGCCGCCATCATTCGATTGGACGAAGCCGAAGCCCTTGTGGTCATCAAACCATTTGACCGTCCCCGTGATCGAAACCGCGGTCGAGGGATCGGGGGCGCGGCGCTGCGGGCGAGGTGAATCGCCAAACCCGCGCGACGGTGGCGCCCTTTCCGCCGCTCCAGCAGTGTCGACCTCGAGGACCCGCGTGACTTGAGCACCCTTCATGCCGTTGCTGACATTTACCTTCAACTTCGCGCCTGGGGGAACCGACTCATAGCCCGCCGCGTGAAGCGCGCCGATATGCAGGAACGCGTCGCCGGTTCCGTTGCTCAACTCGACGAAGCCGAAACCCTTCTCGCCCTTGAACCATTTGACGACCGCGTCGATGCTCGGCCCGCTTGGCGGCGCCAACTCCTGGGGGCCGCCGCTTCCGGCCCCGAAGCTCGCTCGCGGGGTCCGGCTCGGCCGCGGCGAATCATAGGGCGAAGGCCCATCGTCATCGAAACCACGCTTCTTGGGTCCCCGGAAATCTCTACCTTTGCTCATCATGTGCCTGCTTGTCTCCACCAAAAATCAGATCCAACTGATCCGGCGCGGTTTCCGCCGCTAGCCCGGCACCAGCGCATCAGCCGCAGTTTGCGCAAAACGCGCGCGCCAAAAGGCCGGCCCCGCAAAGGTGCCAGCCCAAACACGCGCCGACGGTCGTTGTTTCAAATGCCGATAATCCCGTGTCGCGCAAAGCATAGCAATTGTCGGCCTGCTTGGCTACTCCAATCGGCAGGATTTGGCATGGCTTGAAGTCGCGCGACGGGAAAAGACCGCTCGCCAACAACCATTCGCATAATCTATATTATGGAACATACTTCCAATTCCCAAGCCGCCGCCGAGCGCACCTTATATTCACATCTAAGATTATGATTGTATATCAAATGCTTATGTAACGAAGCGGCAGAGTTAGTTTAAAATTGACCGGCTCGATTCAGGCGCAAATTCGCATGCCATCGAAAGCAGGTTCGACGTTCTCCGGAAGTTCGCTTTTGAGCCGCGCGAAATCGAGATCGCTATGAAGATTGGTGAGAATTGCCCGCTTCGGCCGCAATTTGGCGATCCACTCGAGGGTTTCCGGCAAGGAGAAGTGACTCGGATGCGGCGTGTAGCGCAAAGCGTCGACAATCCACAGGTCGAGCCCCTCCAGAAAACCGAGGCTCCCGGCGGGAACGGCGTTGAGATCGGGCGAATAGGCCACCTTGCCAAAGCGAAAACCGAGCGAGTCAATCTCGCCATGTTCAAGCTGGAACGGAACGGCATCAATTGACCCGCCAGGACCATTTAGAGCTATAACGTGGCCTGTTACTAGGAGATGTTCATTAAGTAGCGCAGGATAATGGCTGCCAGGTGGCGTTTCGAAAATATATGCGAAATTCGCCCGCACGAGAGCCGAAGTGGCTGCGTCCATATACAGGTCGATTTTTCGACGGGCCATGATGACCAACGGTCTGATCTCGTCAATGCCATGAATATGGTCGGCGTGCGAATGGGTCAGCAGGATGGCGTCGAGCCGGCCGATGCCGAGTTCGAGCAACTGTTCGCGAAGATCGGGCGACATGTCGACGAGGACTTGGGTCGCGGCGCCGTTCGCACCGGTGCGTTCGACGAAGATCGAACACCGCCGGCGCCGGTTTTTGGGATTGTTGGGGTCGCAGGCGCCCCAGCCTTGGCCGACCCGCGGAACCCCGCCTGAGGACCCGCAGCCGAGGATGGTGAAGGTGAGGCTCACGCCGCGTCTGGCCCAATCACGGGAGCAGGCATCTTGGAAAACAAGCGCAGCGCATTGGCGCTCGTTGCCGCGGCGATAGTTTCCGCCGAAACGCCCTTAACCTCGGCCAATACTTGGGCGGTGGCCGCGACAAATGCCGGTTCGTTGCGCTTGCCGCGATAGGGAACCGGCGCCAGATAGGGCGCGTCGGTTTCGACCAGCAGCCTGTCCATTGGCACCGCACGGGCTATCTCCCGCAGCGGCCTCGCATTTTTAAACGTCAGGACGCCGGCAAACGAAATATAGAGCCCAAGCGAAAGCGCGGTCTCGGCAAGCATGGCGGACGCGGTGAAGCAATGGAGGACCCCTGCAAAAGCGCCCTTCCCCATTTCGTCCCGTAAGATCGCGGCGACATCGGCGTCCGCGTCGCGGGCATGAACGACAAGCGGCAGCCCGATCTGCCGCGCGGCCGCGATGTGGGTGCGGAAAACCCTCGCGGCAATGTCGCGCAGGGGTTTGTCGTAATGATAATCGAGCCCGGCTTCGCCAATGCCGACGCATTTAGGGTGGCGCGCGAGATCGGCCAGCTCGGCGGCCGTGACCTCTTCCTCATGCGCGTTATGCGGATGCGTCCCGACCGTGCAATAGACATCGTCATAGGCTTCAACGAGGTCGCGGATCGTCGCGAAATTTCGAACCCGCGTCGAGATCGTGACCATCCGCTTAAGCCCGGCGGCGCGCGCGCGGGCGGCCACGGCATCGCGCTCGGCGGCGAAATCGTCGAAATCCAAGTGGCAATGCGAGTCAATCAGCACGCTAGCCCTCCCTGGAGCTTGCGGGAACAATGGTTGCCTCCAAGTGATCCCCGAACCCCACTGCTTCTTCTACTTCGACATAGCGAGGGAAGATGGCGGAGGGCGGCGGCAGAGGCCTGCCTGGGGCACCTTCCCGCCCGATATGCTCGAAATCGCGATGATCCTGCGCGATGCCCAAGAGGTCGAGCAGCTTCGCCATCGCGAAGGGCATGAATGGCTGAGAGAGGATCGCGATCTTGCGCAAGACCTCCGCGGTAACGTAGAGTATGGTCGACATGCGTGCGGGATCGGTTTTGCGTTTGACCCAAGGCTGCTCGGCCGCAAAATAGCGATTGGCGTCGCCGACGACGCGCCAGATATCGGCGAGCACGACATGCAGCGCGAAGCCTTGCATGGCGATCCGCGCCTTGCCGAGGAGCGCATCCGCCGCGCCGAGGATCGCCCGGTCGGCATCGCCAAAGTGCGACGGCTCCGGCATCTTGCCCTCGCAGTTCGTGGCGATCATCGACAAGGAGCGCAGCGCGAGATTGCCGAGATCGTTGGCCAGATCGGCGTTGATCCTATTGACGATGGCTTCATGCGAATAAGTTCCGTCCTGGCCAAACGGCACTTCGCGCAGCAGAAAATACCGCAACGGGTCGGCGCCATATTGCCGGGCGAGCAAAAGCGGGTCGATCACATTGCCGATCGATTTCGACATTTTCTCGTTCCGGTTGAAGAGAAATCCATGGACGACGATTTGGCGAGGCAGCGCAAGTTTGGCCGACATCAGAAACGCCGGCCAATAGATGGCATGAAATCTGGTAATGTCCTTGCCGATGACATGCGTGGCTGTAGGCCAAAATCTCACGCGGCCAGCTGATGGGTCCGGGAAACCGGTGCCGGTGATATAATTCGCCAGCGCATCGACCCACACATACATCACATGACGCGCATCTCCCGGCACGGGAATGCCCCAGTCGAAGGTCGAACGGCTGATCGATAGATCGGTCAGGCCGCGTTCGACGAACGCAACTATTTCGTTGCGGTATTTTTCCGGCGTCACGAAATCCGGACTATCCCGGTAAAGCTTGAGGAGCCGGTTCCGGTAGGCCGAAAGCTTGAAATAGTAACTCTCCTCCTCGACCCATTCAACCGGCGCCCCGGTCGGGGCGAGACGGGTGCCGCCGGGGCCTGCGATCAGCTCGGACTCGTCGAAAAAAGCTTCGTCGCGAACCGAATACCAGCCAGGATATTTGGAGAGATAAATGTCGCCCGCCGCCGCCATCCTGGTCCACAGCTCGCGCGCGGCCACATGATGGCGGGTTTGCGTGGTGCGCACGACGTCGTCTGCTTCCGCAAAAAGAGCGGCGCCCATGCCGGCAAATTGCGTCGCGGTGCGGTCGGCGAGTTGTTGCGGGGTTAAGCTTTCTCGGGCCGCGGTCCGCTGCATCTTCTGGCCATGTTCATCCATCCCGGTGACGAACAAGACATCAAAGCCGTCGAGCCGCTTGAAGCGGGCAATCGCATCGGCCGCGATCCGCTCATAGGCGTGTCCGATATGCGGCGCGCCATTGGCGTAGGGTATCGCGGTGGTGATATAGAAGGGGGAGCGGGCACTCATGAACTTGCAATCTTAACGCTTCGCGCGGAGCCGCCGGAACCCCTGCCGCGTCCTGTTTCAGGATGAAGACGCCCGCACCGCCGCCGCCAAACCGGCGAACAGGGACAGGACAAACGGCCTCTTGTCCAGATTGAAGGTTTCGGTCTCGCGCGCCACCTCCGTCATTTTTTCCCATACAAGGGCGTAGGGCGCAAGCCGCGCGCAATTGGCTTCCGAACTCAGCGCGCCGCGCCGCACTCTGGTATCGAGCCAGGCATCGATTGCGGCGAGCATCGTCTCGTAATCCTTGCCGTTGTTGCGCGCCGCGACCCGATCGGCCAACGCATGGACCTTGCTCCAATCTATCCGGGGTAGATCATCCAGCAGGCGCTCGAGGTTTGTGTCGAGCTCGATCCCGCGATCGTCGAGAAGCCGCAAAACATTATGGATCGAGCCATGCGCGCGCGCGATCGCGGCCGCAAGCTTCGCTTCGCCGGCGGCGGACCATGGCGGTCCCAACGCGGTCACGATCCGGCCAATGTCCGAGGCCGCGAGCGGCTTCAGAAGGACTTTTTGGCAGCGTGAACGCAGCGTCGCCAACATACGTCCGGGCCGGTGCGCCACGATCAGAAACAGTGAGCGCGGCGGCGGCTCCTCGATGAGTTTCAGAAGCGCATTTGCGCTGGACGGGTTGAGGTCCTCGGCGCAATCGAGGATGCAGATCCGGTAGCCGCCCCGCCCCGCCGCCTGCTGGAACATGTGGATGGCACGGCGGACATCCTCGACCCGGATTTCGGTAAAGAAGCTTTTGTCCTTTTCGTTCCACTCGCGGCGCAGGAGAACGAGATCGGGGTGCGCCAGCGCGGCGATTTGACGAGCGGCAAAATGATCGGGGGCGACAAAAAGATCCGCCCTCGCTTTGCCAGCGGCAGCCGCCGGATCGGGGTTCGCCAAAAGAAAACGCGCGAGGCGCCAGGCGAGGGTGGCTTTGCCTACGCCCTGCGGTCCGCCAACAATGAATGCCTGGGGCAAATGTCCCAACATATAGGACAAAATGAATTGTCTTTCCGTCTCGGCATGACCGAAGCAATGATAGCTCTCGCGCGGATGCGGGGTATCTTCAAAACGGTCGGACTCGGGATAGGCTTGCAAGGTTTTGGGCGGCATCGTTCTAGCCACGCATGGCCTGCTTCGCTTGCGCTGGATCGATGAGCCTTTTTGTTACAACCTCGAAGATCTCGCTCGCGACGTCCGCCTCGGCGCGCGTCGCGTCGATGACGGCGCAGCGCGCGGGTTCCGCCGCCGCTATCGCCAGGTAAGCGGCGCGAAGGCCTTCGTGAAATTCTGGATCCTCGCGCTCGAAACGATCGGGCGCCTCTCCAGAGCCGCGCCGGGCCGCCGCGCGAGCGAGGCCTTCGGCGGCAGGCAGGTCGAGGATCAAGGTCAGGCCGGGCCGAACATCGCCAAAGGTGACGCGTTCGAGCGCGCGTAGAAGCCGCGGATCGAGTTGTCCGCGCGCGCCTTGATAAGCCCTTGTTGAGTCCGCGAACCTGTCGCAGACGACAAAAATGCCCGCCGCCAGCGCGGGTTCGATCGTGTTGTCGATATGGTCGACCCTAGCCGCGGCGAAGAGGATCGCTTCGGCGGCCGGGCCAAGGCGCGCCACGCGGTCCGAGAGGAGCACTTTGCGCAAAATTTCCGCGCCCGGCGATCCGCCAGGTTCTCGCGTGCCAATCGCCTCTATTCCCGCGTTCCGGAGATTGCGCAGGAGATTGCGGATCTGAGTCGATTTGCCAACGCCTTCGCCACCTTCGAGCGTGATGAGAAATCCGCGCCCTCTTGTGCCATGGATTTGTGCCCGCGCCTCGCTCATCGCTTGCCGAAAATTTTACGGTAGAGCTCGGTGCTACGGAACCGCTCGCTCACGTATTCGAGCCCGGCATCCATTGCCCGGCGCGGCAGCGCGCCTTGCTCGACCGACGCCGCCGTCTTCAAAGGCAGATCGAGAATTAGGTCCGTTCCCCGAAATATCTTGAGACGCGCAACCTCCTTGTCCGCCTCGACCGGCGCGATCAGCGGGCCCGTGTAGATAATGCGCCCGGTGAATTTGCCGGTCGCGGTCCGAGGCACGAGAATCTTCACTTCCTTGTCGGCGACAAGAGGCACCGCCCAGGCGCTGCCGCCATAGACTTTGGCGCTGCCGATTGTCTCGCCGGCCTGAAAAATCGTTTTCGAGTCGAATGAACGAAACCCCCAAAGGAAAATCTTGCGCGCTTCCTCGGAGCGCTCCTTGGCGGTCGGGGCGCCGTAGAGCGCCAGGATCAGACGCTGACCGTTTTGGACGGCGGAGGCGACAATGCCATAGCCGCTTTTGTCGATGTTACCGGTTTTCAGCCCATCCGCGCCGAGATCCATGGTCAACAGGGGATTGCGATTCGCCTGTTTGATCTTGTTCCAGGTGAAGTCTTTCTCGCCAAAATATTTATAAAGATCCGGGTAGGTCTGGATGACGTGATTGGCGAGAATTGCCATTTCTTTGGGGCTCACTTTTTGCTCCGGGTCATCCCTGCCCCAGGCGTTGGTAAAGGTCGAATGTGCTAGTCCAAGCTCGCGCGCGCGTTTCGTCATTAGCGTGGCGAAGGCGCCTTCCGATCCGGCGATCCCTTCGGCAAGCGCGATCGCCGCGTCGTTGCCAGACACGATCACAAGGCCGCGAATCAAATCCTCGACTCGGACGCTGCTGTTGGGGGCGGCGAACATGGCGGATCCCCGCGATGGCGCGCCGCCATAGCGCCAAGCCGTTTCGCTGACCACAAATTGATCGTCGAGTTTGAGATGGCCCAAGGCGATTTCGTGGAACACGACTTCGGCGGTCATGATCTTCACCGTGGATGCCGGAACGACGAGCGCGTCGGCATCCTTTTCAAACAGCACGCTGCCGGAGGCAGAATCGATCAAAATCGCATGCGGTGCGTTGGTCTGAAACGTCTGGGCGAAGGCCGCGGCGACGCCGCCGGGCGGTCCGATAAGGAGAACCGCCAGCAAGACCGCCGGATACGGGAACCAGAGACGAAAAAAGCGGGCGATCAATCCGATTGTTTGCATTGCGCACCGCCGCCGGGCAGAACTTCGCCATCCTGGTGCAGCCCGAGAGGAAATCCTTAAAATCAATCGCGAACCAGCCGGGTTGGCGTGGCCAATTCGTCCGGCCATGCTCTTTACCTGCGATTATCGTACCCCGTGGCGCAGGGACGATCAATGCCTGAATGGCATTCGGACAGCTTGCGGCTGCGGCAGATTACGGCGCTCGATTCGCCCAACCTCGGCCGTCACTGGCAGTATAAAGAGGCCCGGTGGTTTCCTTAAAAAAACCCGGTCAGCGCAAGGCTATCGGCACGCCCTCGCCCCGGATCGTGCCGCGGTCGGCGGGCCGCGCTGGCGGCAGAGGAACCTGGCGGCTCCCGGCACGGCTGGCGGGAGACGAATCCGGCTCGGCGGCGGCATCGGCAGCGGCCACGGCGATGGGACCCGTCTCGGCGGGAGCGGCGAGGGGCGGCGCGTTCAGGGCGACCAAGCCGCGGCCGCGACCCTCCCCGCTGCCGACCGATGCCGGTCCATCCAAACGCAATGTCGCGAGCAGTTTTTGGTCGTCCGATCCGGCGAGGCTCGCGGTGCCGATATATTCGATCTTGACCGGCGTCGTTCCCTTCTGGCGGAAATCCAGGGCCTCGGCGGCCCTGCGGGAAACGTCCATGATGCGATGGGCGGCAAAAGGCCCGCGGTCGTTGACCCGCACGATCATCGAGTAATGGTTGCGCAGATTGGTGACCCGCGCATAGCTTGGCAAAGGCAGGGTCGGATGCGCGGCGGAAATCGCATCGCGATCGTAAACTTCGCCATTGGCCGTACGGCGGCCGTGAAACGCATCGCCATACCAGGAAGCAAGGCCAATCGCCGTATAGTGCTTTTCGCTCGGGTAATAGGTTAGCCCGGCAATCGTATAGGGCTTGCCGAGCATATACATCCCGCCTCCGCGCGGCACCGGTTCACCGTCGGCGACGACACGCGGGCTCGCGGGGCCGTAGATTGAGGATGGAAAATACTCCCTCGAATTCGCATAGGCAAGACGCTGCGGCGGCTGCGCACATCCGCCAAGGCCAAGTGCCGCGCTGCCGGCGAGCCCCGCAACGATGCGGCGGACTGGACCGTTAACTTTACGGGGAAACCGCGAAAAAACGGTGAAGGAACGCACTGAAACACAGAGAATTCGCTTCGCCCGCATGCGTGTCCCCCTGGCTTGTGGCGCGGACCGCAGCGCGGGCCATAGCCGGTTCCAGAAACAGGCAAACCATTAGTCTTGCAGCCTCCGGTTTCGGAAAGCTTAAAGCTATGGCAAAGCCAGGTGGAGTTTCGCCCGGCGAATGCGACCAAAATACGGCGCCGCTCCCGCTACGGGGCGCCGCAAGGAAACCCTAAAATGGTTAATTCCCATTTACCATCAGGGGGTTGGATATTTTTGCAACAGCCAATGGAAAAGCGATGCAGGGTATCGCCCATGGATGGTTGGCCTAATCGGTCGGCCAGAGACTCCGGCGTGGGGTTAGCGTGACTGGCCGCTTCCGGCCACTACGATGTTCGAATGACCGCATTCGATAATGCAGCCCGCGTCCGCCCAAACGCGTTGGCCCGGAGCACGCCGTCCCTCGCGCTAAATCGCGGGGAAGGGCCTGCACCGTACCGGTTATTCCTTGTACCGGACTTACCGTCTCGGCAACTATTTACCGTGGGCTTTCGAACCGCCGATGCCAAAGCCAGCAGGTCGAATTTCGCCTTCGCCTGAACACGTCACCGATTCAATTGGCTTGCGGCCGGGATCGAGGGTCGATTTGCACGGTGGCCGTCATCCCGGCCGCCAAAACCACACCCTCCGGCACCTCATCGATGTGGATGCGCACCGGAATCCGCTGGGCAAGGCGCACCCAGGTGAAGATCGGGTTGACCGTTGCAAGGCCCTGCTGATTGGCTTGCGCGTTCGGGACGTTGATGGCGCGCGCAATGCTGTCGACATGGCCACGAACGATCTGGCTATAGCCCATTAGCTTGATCTCCGCAGGGTCCCCTTCGCGCATCGAGCCGAGATTAGTCTCCAAGAAATAGCCGTCAACCCAGAACGAGTCGGCATCGACGAGGGAGATTATATTCTGCCCGACATTCGCATAGTCGCCGAGCTGCGCGAGCAAGTGGGTCACCCAGCCATTGACGGTAGAGTGGACCTGAGTGCGCGCGAGGTTGACCCGCGCCTGGTCCAGGTTTGCCAAGGCTTGCTGATATTGCGCTTGGGCGGCAACCGCCGCCGTCGCAAAGGTCTGTTGCTCCTCTATGGTGACCGCCAGCTGGCTTAGTTTCTGCCGGCGTTGTGACTGTATTTCCGCGTTCCGCGAATTGGCCTCGGCCTGCTTCGCCGCCGCCTCGGTACGACTGACGGCGATCCTGTAGTCTCTCGGGTCGATCACCATCAATAAGTCGCCCTTGTGCACGAACTGGTTGTCGGCGACCGGGAGTTCGACGATTCGGCCGGCGACCTCGGGTGCCATGGTGACGACGTAGACGCGAACAGTGCCGTCACGCGTCCAAGGTGCGCCGATATAGGCGTCCCACATCGCCCAAGCGAGCGGCACGGCAAGCGCGACGGTCCCCAGAGTGATCAAAACCGGAACGATCCTTATGCGCCGCTTCGCCGGCTTGGGGGCAAGCGGCTCGGGCGCCGTTGTGGCGTCGGTTTTATCTGCCGTCTTGGTGCTCTTAGCTTTTGTTTGAGTTTCCGACATGGCAAACTTAGCGGGCGACGATGAGCGTTATGGACGAAAGCACAATCATATAAACCGCAAACACGAACAGAGCCGGATGCCAGACGTAACGCAATACGCCGAAACGGCTCGCAACCCGGCGCAGGGCGACCGTGACGAGCCAGGCCGCGACCATCATCAACGACATCGGCGCGACGTAGACGCCGAACACGTCAATCTCGGTGAACCTCATACGGGCGCTCCGCCGTCGAAGTAGGCGGCGTGCTGGACAAGCGCCTCCGAGATTGCAAGGAAACTTGCGCGCCCCTGGAGAGCAAGGGGCGCCTCCGACCCGGCCTCGTGATGAGCAGCGAGCCGGTCATCGAGCCGGGCCAGCCGCGCCGACGCGATTGCACTCGCTCCGCGCGCCAAGACCTTAAGCGCCGCATCGACGTCCGCGCTCAAACCGAGCCGGGAGACGATACGGCGAAGTTGAATGATTTCCGTACCCACCGATAGCGCCGTAACCAGCTGCGAACGCTGCAATGGCTCGGCCGCGTCCGGCAGTGCCGTGAGCCGGGCATACATACGGCCCTCCCAATCCTCGGCTCTCCATGGGAAGTGACCCGTTGCGAGGCGGCGCAGATCGTTCAAGGTCAGCGCCAGCAACCGGCGGGTCCGAAATGCGGGTGACAGCGGCGGCAGCAAGCGAAACGAAACCGCCGCGGCGCCGGTGCCTGCGACGATCGCCAGCGCGGTATTGTAAAACTGCACGGTGTCGTAGCTCATCTCGTTCGCGGGGGCGAGGAACGGTACGAAATTGATTGTCATAGCGGTAAACATCGCCGTCTGCCACGGTTGGGCCGTCAGAGCCCCAGCAGGTATTAGGTAAAGACCAATGGCGAGGCTGAAGGCCTCGAAGGTCTCAAGCCCCGGCAGCACCGCAAATGCGATGATCGCAGCGAAAACGGTGCCAAGGGCGTTGCCGACCATGAAGCTTTTGGCGGTCGCGTAGGCTTGATCGGCTCGCGGCGCAAACAGGAGAACCCCGATCGCGGTGAAGGTAGTGGCGAGGGCACCATTCGGCCATTCGGTCATGATCCAGAAAAGCTCAACGATACTAATCGCGACAAACGCGCGCCCCGCGTTGACGAGAGAGGGCAGCCAATCGGCTACGCGCAGCCGAAAGCCACGATGGGAAGCAATGGGCCGAACGTGGCTGTCGACTAGCAGCGCCAGCCCGTTGAGGGCATCCGAAATTCCGGCCAGCAACTTAGCTGTCTGGTCGGCAAGCAGCTGTACCGCTGGTGTGTCGGCGGGCAGGGCGATCAGCGTCCGCACCGCTGCTTCGCAGGCCCGGCGCTGGCGGACGGGGTCGGCCATCCAGCCCGCCGGCACGCTGGGCTCCGCCGATCGCAGCTCCTGCGGAATGTTTCGCAGGATGGCATCGGCCTTCTTCCGAGCCTCGTCGTCCGGCAGCCGCGGCAGCAGCACCGCAACCGTGCGCCAACTTGCCAGAGCGGCGAATAAGCCATCGACAGCTCTCTGGAGCACCGGCGAATGATAGCGGAGCTGGGAGGATTCTCCTTTCGCCTCATCGATGACCGGATCCAGCGCGATGACCCGCCGGACCAGCTCGCGCCGGGCAGGCTGCGTCTCCGGCATTTCCGGCCCAGCCAGGGTCAACATGCCGGTAAACCGGCCCATGATTTCGGCCGACAGGGCCGCGAATAATGCGGCCAGCCGACGCTGGGCGCCGCCGAAATCGGTCCCGGCGAGAACGATGCCGGCGCTTACAATACCGATGCAGATCTCGCTGGCGCGGGTGACGGCGAGCAGGAAGACCGCATCCGCGTTCGGGCCGCCCGTCGCGCCGAGTTCGTCGGCCGCGATGACCGCCGCCGTGTAGCCGGCGAGTGCCGCCGCATAGGACGCAAAGTTATGCAGAAGCGTGGCGACGAGTGCGCATGCAGCGCTCCACAGCGCCAGCGCGACGAGAAACGGGGCGCGGGCCTGCGGGAACCATGCGGTCAGAACCACGATCACCACGGCGCCGACCAAGGTGCCGATCATGCGGTACCACCCCTTGCGCAACGAAGCACCAAGCTGGGGCTGACAGACAATCGCGGCGGTGAGTCATGTCCTTTACGAG
>JBOHJU010000042.1:0-13539 GCA_050728755.1 Methylocella sp. | reverse complement strand
AGGCCAGGGCATTGCGGGTGAGGTTTTCAAAATCCTTGGCCAATCTTCGGCACCGGTTGAACCAGGCAAAGGTACGCTCGACGACCCACCGCTTCGGCAAGACTTCGAACCCTTTTGCCTGATCCGGGCGTTTGACGATTTCAGTCGTGATGTGCGGAAGCGCTTTGGCCAAAGCCTTTTGAAAGACCGGCCCTTGGTAGCCGCCGTCGGCAAAGAGCTTTTGCAAAAACGGATACATGCCAAACAGGGTCGAGAGAACCAACACGCCCTCATCCTGAGCTTGTCGAAGGATGGCTATCGATTACACAGGCGGTGGGGCTGGTCTCTCGCCCAATTTGCTCGCGGCACTTCACATAGAGCGCGTGATGGATATTCTCCAACGTGCCGTCGTAGGTCCACAAATCGAAATAATCGGAGAGCGTGCTCTTCGGCGGCAGGTCCTTGGGAACGGAGCGCCATTGGCACCCCGTGCTCAGCACGTACATGATCCCATTCACAACCTCACGGACATCGACCTTGCGGTTGCGGCCGCCATGTTTGGCCGGCGGAATCAGTGGTTCGACATGCGCCCATTCCTCGCCGGTTAGGTCGCTCGGATACCGGAGATTGTCACGATTGTATTTCGGGCGGTTTGCGATCGTCCACATCGGCGGCCCCTCCTCGAATCAGGCCGCCACCCTTGAATCACAAATGATTCAGCAGATTCAACTTCTTTTCGGACGGACACTAAGGGGAAACTAAAACCTTTAGGACAAACGGATACGGCGCTGTTTAGGAAAGGTTGGGATCGTGGTGCGGGAGGGATTGGAGAACTTCTGGGGTAGCGTGACGATGTTATGGTGCCGAACCCTTGTGTGGATGGTATTGAGACGATTGTGCCGCGGCTGGTAACGGTCAGGGTGTTGACGGCGGGATAATTGACAAAGTCCATATCGGCGGGGGATCTAATTTGTATTTGCTGTTGTCTTGTGAAAAAGCAGCCCGCGGGATCAGTGACGTAATTACAGAGTATGGCACATCGTGATTGGCCCTCGTCACCGAAGCCAATTCGATAGCCTTACATCTTTCGAGATAGCCTTCGCAGGCCTACCCGCGGCCCCCCGCGGCATTCCGAGCGGTAGAGCCCATCACAATGGCGAGCGCAGCCTGAAACGCCGCCTCGACGTCGAGCGTCGTCGTATCGAGCAAGATGGCGTCCTTGGCCGCCATCAGGGGCGCCGCGGCGCGGTTTTTGTCGCGCTCGTCGCGCCGCAAGATCTCTTCGAGCACGGCGGCGTAATCGGCTTTTTCGCCTTGGGCCTGCAGCTCCAAGGACCGGCGTGTGGCCCGCGCGTCAGCGCTCGCCGTGACGAATATTTTTGGGCACGCCTCGGGACAAATCACGGTGCCGATATCGCGTCCGTCGAGGACGGCGCCGCCAGGGCGGTGCGCGAAGGCCCGCTGGAGTTCAACGAGGGCCGCGCGGACCTCCGGAATGCCGGCGACGGTCGATGCCGCCTCCGCCATCTCGCGTCCGCGCAACAAGTTTTCGTCGAAACCGGTGAGCGCCAGTCCGCGCGAGGCCGCAATCGCCGCCTCCTTGTCGGAAAGAGCGCGGCCCGCATCGATCAAAGCCCGCGCCGTTGCCCGGTAAAGCAGCCCGGTGTCGAGATGCAGCAAGCCAAAATGCCGCGCGAGATTGCGCGCGAGCGTGCCCTTTCCGGCGGCGGCGGGTCCATCGATGGCAATGATCATTGGAACCGCGCCCCCAACTGTTCCATCAGCGCCTGAAACTCCGGAAAGCTCGTCGCGATCATGCTTGAATCGTCAATCGCCATCGGCCTGCGCGAGGCGAGGCCAAGACAAAGAAAACTCATCGCGATGCGATGATCGAGATGGGTTGCCGCCACGCCACCTCCCGGAACGTCGCCGGCGCGGCCCTCGACGATCAGATCGTCGCCGGCAATTTGATATGCGATCCCCGCTTGGCGTAAGCCATCGGCAACCGCGCCGAGCCGGTCGGATTCCTTGACCCGCAGCTCGGCAACGCCACGCATCCGCGTCTCGCCCGAGGCAAAGGCGGCGGCAACCGCGAGAATGGGATATTCATCGATCATCGAAGGCGTGCGGCTAGCGGGCACATCGACGCCCTTCAGCGCCGCCGCGCGCACCCGCAAATCGGCGACCTCCTCGCCGCCCTCGGCGCGGCGGTCTAAGATGTCGATGTCTGCGCCCATTTCGAGCAAGGTCGAAAGAAGGCCGGTGCGCAAGGGGTTCGTCATCATTCCCTCGATGACGATGCCGGAACGCGGCACGATCGTCGCGGCGACCAGAGGAAAAGCGGCAGACGATGGATCGGAAGGCACGATCACCCGTGCCGGGCGCAAGTCCGGGCGGCCTTCGAGGGTTATTTTTCGGCCGTATTTCGCGAATTGTTCGATCTCCACGGAGGCGCCAAAAACTTTCAACATTTTTTCGGTGTGGTCGCGGGTGGCCTCGGCCTCGATCACGGTCGTGCGGCCGGGAGAGTTGAGACCGGCAAGGAGCACCGCCGATTTGATCTGCGCCGAGGCAACAGGAGGAGAAAACGCGATCGGAAGCGGCTCGCTGGTTCCTTTGAGCAGGACCGGGCAACGCCCGCCCGGCGATTGCGCCAAGACCTCGGCTCCCATCGCGCACAGCGGATCGAGAATCCGCTGCATCGGACGCATTCGCAACGAGGCGTCGCCGTCGAAAGTCGCGGTTATCGCATGGCCGCCGGCAACCCCCATCATTAGACGCATGCCGGTCCCCGAATTGCCGAAATCAAGGGGTGCGCGCGGCGCGAGGAGCGAGCCGATCCCGCAGCCCCGGACGCTCCAGCGGCCTTCGCCGTGCCGCTCCACCTTTGCGCCGAGCGCCGCGCAGGCGGCTGCGGTGCGCAAAATGTCGCGGCTTTCGAGAAGGCCCACGATTTCGGTCTCGCCGGTGCAAAGGAGGCCGAGAATCAGGGCCCGGTGCGACATCGACTTGTCGCCTGGGGGCTTTACCCGGCCCCGCAATGGCCCCCCGGCACGCGTGGCAAGCGCGGCCGCTAGGGTCTCCATCGAAGCGTCCCTGGTGGGTAAGCGTGAAAAGACAAGTTCGCCTCTCAACTTATCTCGGGCGTTTGCATCGCCGCTAGCATAGCGGTGGGCAGCCTGTCATCAAACCGCCCGCTGGTTCATCCAAAAACCGCGATGGTTGTCCAGGCGACTCGAAAAAAGCCCCATAATGAGATAGACCTTGTTGGCCGATGTTGGCCATTCACTTCGAGGGTGCGCTGGCGGCGGCGCGGGCAGTTCCGCGGTATAAGCTGGCGGCGAGCGACGAATCCCTGACGGCGCGGTCGAGCAAAGGCTGCGACCATGGTTATGACTGAGTCAAGGACACGTCACAGTTTCATCCGCTCCCGCCCGAAGCTGGTCAAGCTTCGAGACGCCGCGCCTGCCGGCCGTGATCGTTCCGTTATTCGCCCGCGAGCGTTAGCTCGCCACGAGCGTTACGATACGGAGGAGAACGAGAGCGGCCGCGAGCACGAGATAGGCGCGCAACACAACCATCCAGGTCTTGACCGCGATCGAAAGGCGCGGCGGGGGTAATTCGCCGAGCGGCGGCATGCGCCAATTGCCGCGCGAGCCTCGATCAACCGCCGCGGCGATTGCCGTCCCGCCGTCCTTTTTTCCTGCCAGCAAAACACCCAGCGCGACGAGAACGCCAAGGCTGCCGCCGCCTCCAAGAATCGCGCGAATAACTTTCTCGCTGGCCGCCTCCGGGAACAAGACGGAGGCGGTGAGAATGATCGACAACATCAGAAGAACCGCGACAACCCCGCCGGCAAATAGGTTGAGCCTGCGGGTGTTGACCCATGGACCGAGCACCGCCTTGTCGTTGCACAGCAGCAGCAGGAATACCGTAGCGCTCGGCAAGAGCACGCCGGCGAGCGTCTGCACCGCGTTCGTCAAGAGCCCGAGCGGCGCGCTGGGCGTCAGGACGAGTCCGGCGGCAACCACGATCAAGCCGCAGTAGACAGCATAAAAGCCCTTGGCGTCCGATGGCTTGCGATGCAGGGAGTGCTTTAGCGATAACACATCGCCGATGGCATAGGCTGTCGCCAGCGACACCGCCGAAGCGCCGATGATGCTGGCGTCGATCAGGGCGATGGCGAACATCGTGCCCGCTGCTCGGCCGGCATATTTGCCTATTCCGCGCGCGACGGCACCGGCATCCACGAAATCGCCGTATTCCGGTTTGCCGGCAAAAGCCGCGGCCGTGATCGCCATCATCGCGACGGCACCAATGATGACAAGCACGATGCCAAGCCAAAGATTGGCTTTTTCATAGCGGATGAAACGCGGGGTGATGCGCTTGTCGATGACATAGCTCTGCTGAAAGAAGAGTTGCCAGGGTGCGATCGTCGTGCCGATAATGGCGATGATCAGCAGCATCACCTCGCTGAGCGTGCCGCCTTCCGGCAACTGCGGGACAACGAAGTCACGCGCGAGCTGCGCGACCGGCGGATGGACCATCAGGAAGACCGGCACGAGCAGAAGGCTGCCGAAGACGAGCACCATCGAGAAGCGCTCGAAACGGCGGAAATCGCCGGTGCTCGCCGCAGCCATGATCAATACGGCGGCGAGCGCGACGCCTGGTTCCTTGGCAACCCCGAGGTAGTCGATGGCCAGGGCTATGCCGATGAACTCGGTGACGATGGTCAGCGCATTAAGGAGAAAAAGATCGATGATGCTGAAGGCGCCCCAGAACTTGCCGAAGCGTTCGAAGATGAGACGGGCATGGCCGACCCCAGTCACCGCGCCGAGACGCAGGACCATCTCCTGGTTCACATAAAGGACTGGAACCAGGAGAAGCAGCGTCCACAACAGCGCGGTGCCATAATTCTGCCCGGCCTGGGTATAGGTGCCGAAGGCGCCGGCGTCGTTATCGCCGACCATGACGATGAGACCTGGGCCGAGAACGGCGAGAAAAGTTTGGAGCCGCCGCTTCCAGCTTTTCCGGGGACCGTGGTCGCCTTGCCGGATGGTGCCGAAGGCGCCATGGATGTGGCCGGCATGGGCGTCGTCGAGAATGGCCGTGCGGGTGGCCGTCATATCCGCGATTGCATTCATGGCTCGCCTCCTGACCCGCGATCGGGCGCGGGTGAGCCATGGCGCCGTTAAACGGCGGGGACGTCCGCGCCCGCGTCAATGGCGGGATTTGTCTTGTGGCTAGACTTGTTTTGGAAACCCGCATTCGTACGGGACGCAGCGGATGCGGGGCAACTAGGGCCGTCGTTCAACGGGTCCTCCTTGTTTCAAGCCGCAAGGCGCGGGGCGGGATGGCCGCGCGCGGCCTGACGGGATTGCGCGAACCATCGTCGGGCGTCGATGGTTTCCGGTTCGACAGCCGCCCTTGTGCCGGCAACGGCGGAGGGGTCCAGCCAAAAAGCGGACAAGGCGCCGGTCATCGGGTCGATCCGCCACCTGCATTCGAGCGGCGCATGCAACCGGGGAACGTACCGGATATTCGCGGCGGGAAAGTACGATGTTCCCGCGCGGGCGCGGGTATGGCGGCCAGCGCGGACGGCCGCGCCGGCACGGGCGACGCTGTACATAGCGAGGAGCTTTGGGAACATGGCTCACTTCCAACCGTCTTGCCGCGACGGAGGGTGAGCGGACGGGCGTGCCTCAGGCGGGCCCTAAACCTCTCACGCGATCGCCGCGTGTGTCCAAAATAAAAAACCTACTGCCCATAGTCCTTAACGGGGGTTGTGCGAGTCTGGACAAAGCCAGGCCGCTGCGCCTGAAATGCTCCTCGCGCCCCGATGTGTCAACCCTCAAAAAGCCCTTTTCAATCGAATGTGCTTAACGAGTTTGCGCAAGGGCTAAATCCCGGCCGGCGCCGGTCGAAACCGGTTCTCCCAGCACGCGCCAGTCATAAAACCGTCGCACGGCGCGGCTCTCGCGCAGATGATGCGCTGGGAGCAGCGCACGATCTTCATCCGGGCGGGCGCGTTTTCTCCCGGGGGTGAGCGCCACGCAAATGGTACAGAGTTGAGAATCGATGCCGCCGCTATTCGATCCGGGTTCCGGAACGACGCGCTCAATCTAATCATCGCCGTCCTGCTTGGCGGCGTCATCGGCTTCGAGCGGCAGTGGCGCCAGCGCCTTGCTGGATTGCGGACCAATACGCTGGTCTCGCTCGGCGCCGCGATTTTCGTCGTGTTCGCGAGCCAATTCACCGATACGAGTCCGACGCGGGTCGCCGCGCAGGTCGTAACCGGCATAGGTTTTCTTGGCGCTGGGGTGATTTGGAAGGAAGGCGTCAACGTGCGCGGCCTCAACACGGCGGCGACGCTGTGGTGTTCCGGCGCGGTCGGACTGCTCGCCGGCGCCGGCCATTGGAGCCGCGCCATCCTCGCAGCCCTGCTGGTCGCCGCCGTCAACCTCGTGCTGCGGCCGCTGGTCAGATTGATCAACCGGCAGCCGCTCGAAACCGCCGAAATCGAAACGTCCTATATCGTGACCGTCACCTGCCGGGGAACCGAAGAGGCGCAAATTCGTGCGCTTCTGGTGCAAGGTTTTGGGGTCAGCGATTTACATCTCCGCGAGCTCGAAAGCACCGATATCGAAGGCACCGACCGAGTCGCCGTGAATGCCACGCTTACCTCGGAAAAGCGGCGTGAGATCGCGCTCGAATATATCGTCGGCCGCCTGAGCCTCGAGCCGGGCGTGACGGCCGCACGCTGGCGGACGGTGAACACGGTCGTGTAACGCTCCCGGTTGCTAGGGGTGATGCAGTTCGCTCACGGCACGGATCGCCGAATTTAAGGGAAGACCGGGCGCGTGGCCCCGAGCGCGACCCGCAACGCCTGCCTGGCGTTGCGGGTTTTTGCCGAGCGCCTCGCCGTGTTAGTAACCGCGGCAAGCATAAGGGTGCCAATAGCACCACCGGCCGCCGCGCCAGCCATAGCCGCGGTGCCAGCCATAGCCGCGGCCGCGCCAGCCCCAGCCGCGATGCCAGCCCCGGCCGCGCCAGCCGCCGTGCCAGCCGCGGCCGCGCCAATAAATTTGCTCGACCTTGGCAGCGTCAGCGCCGCGCGCGAAGATCGCGGCCGTCGGCTGCTCCGTGACAGCGCCTGGCGGCGGAAGCGTCATTGCCCCGGCGCTCAATGATGCCCCGCCAAGGAGCAAAGCGCCCCCCGCAAAGCTCAAGGCAGAGATACGAAAACTACGTTTCAGCATGTCAAGATCCCTTCACTACTGTCCAACCCAATAAAAATGCGACAGATGCTATGAACGCACGCTGAATGGCGAATCCGTTCGTGGCATCTGCGCGGCGCCGCCGCGAGGATTCCAGCCCCATCGCCCTTGGTCCGGCAACAGGTCCCATTCATCTAACTGAAAAGCCCGGTTAATGAAATCCTTGCGTTAATCCGGCGGCGAGCGCACGTTGACGGGAGCGGCTCAAACTGGTCTACATCGGCGCCGCGCGCCGGATGTTCGCGATTCGCCACGTGAGACCGCAGCTGAGATGAATTTGTTGACGCCTTTCGCCAACGCCTGGCACCATCGCGAGTTGATCAGGGCCGTGGTGCGGCGCGAATTGGCGGTCCGTTTCCGCGGCACGATCCTTGGCTGGGTTTGGGCGATCTTCGGGCCTCTCGTTATGCTCGGCGCCTATACGGTGATATTTTCCCATGCGGTTGGGGTTCCGGCTTCGGCCAAGGGTGGCGGCGTCGGCGGTTACGCTTTGTCAATCTTTACCGGATTGATTGTCTTCAATCTGTTCAGCGAGCTTGCCTACCGCGCGCCGGGGCTTTTGCATGAACACGCGGGCGTCATTAAAAAGTCCATTTTCCCCAGCGAGACCTTGGCCTGGACGGCGACGATCCGCGCCGCCGTCTATGCCGCGATAAGCTTGGGCGTTCTCCTTGTGTTCGAGCTGGCGCTGACCTGGCGGCTGCCGCCGGCGAGTTTGGCTCTGCCCCTGGTCGTCATGCCGTTCTTTGTGTTGCTGCTTGGAATCTGCTGGTTTCTCATGGCGCTTGGATCATTTACCCGCGATGTCGCGCATCTCATGATCTCGATCGTGCCGGTCTTCATGTTCGCGACGCCGATTTTTTATTCGATCGACGACGTGCCACCCAATCTGCGCATCTATCTGCATCTCAATCCGATTGGAAATTACGTCGAGATGATCCGCGACCTTCTCTTGTTCAACAGATTTCCCGGGCTCATCCTTTATTGCGGGACGGTCTTCGCCTCGCTCCTCATTTTCTTTTACTCGTATCGTTTCTTCATGCAATACAAGGCCGTGTTCGTCGATGTCATCTGATCTTGTCATCAGCTGCGACCGGGTCGGCAAGGCATTCCAACTCTATATGCGGCGCAACGATCAGCTGAAACAGGCGATTTTCGGACATTGGAAACAATTCTACCGTCAGCATTGGGTGCTGCGGGACATCAGCTTCAGGGTTCGCCGCGGCGAAACGATCGGCATTATCGGCCGCAACGGCGCCGGCAAAACCACCCTCTTGCAGATCATCTGCGGCATAACCTTGCCAACGCTCGGCCACGTGCAGGTCAATGGGCGGGTGGCGCCGATCCTCGCGCTTGGCGCCGGCTTCGACCATGAGCTGACCGGCCGAGAAAACGCCTTGATCGGCGGCGCCATTCTCGGCATGCGCCGCGCCGCCGTCGAGGCGAGGCTTGCTGAAATCGCTGGGTTTGCCGGTATCGGCGACTTCTTTTATCAACCGCTCAAGCTCTATTCGAGCGGCATGGCTGCGCGGCTTGCTTTCGCGGTCTGCGCGCATGCCGACGCCGATATTTTGATCGTCGACGAAGCGCTGGCGGTCGGCGACGCGGCTTTCGGCGCAAAGTGCGACGCCTTTATCAAGGATTTCGCGAGCCACGGCACGATCCTCATCGTATCCCACGATCTCGAAACCCTGGAAGAGATCTGCGACCGGGTCATCTGGATCGAGGACAGCGTTGTGCAGGGCATGGGTCCCGCCAAGGACGTCATCCAGCTTTACCGCGAGGCGATGGAAGACAGGCCAGTGCCGGCGATGGCCGCTGGCTTCTGACCCATTTCGGGTCGAGATAAACTGTGGCGGCGCGGACATCAAACTTCCAAGACGATCTTGCCTCGCGTATGACCGCCTTCACTCGCTTCATGTGCCTCTGCCGCACGATCGAGCGGTAGTCTTATGCTTACAGTCGGCCTGAGCTTCGCCTCGTCAGCCAGTTGGCTTAGGAAGGCGATATCCTTTCCGCTATGCCGTACCAGAATGCCCTTCGTGCGTTTCACCTTACGCAAAATTCCGGCAATCGATTGGATGCCGCTCCAGAAAAAGAGGCTCGGCGTAGGCAGAGTCGTCACATAGATTCCGCCGGGCGCGAGTAGCGGTTGGCAAACGGCGAAGGAACTCTTGGCCACGGCGTCGAAGATGACATTATAGCAGACCAATTGGGTCGGGATGTCATTTCCGCTATAATTAATGACGTGGTCGGCTCCGAGGGATTGGACAAATTCAGTGTTCGAAGGTCCACAAGTGGCGCTGGTCGTCGCTCCCAACGCCTTAGCAATCTGAACGGCGAAGTGACCAACACCACCCGCTCCTCCGAGAATGAGAGCGTTGGCGCCTTCTGACAATTTGCCCAAATCGCGCAGCGCCTGCAAGGCGGTGCAGGCTGCGGTCGGTAGAGACGCAGCCTCGGTAAAGCTCAGTGACGATGGCTTCAACGCGACGGCAGTCTCCCTTGCGGCCGCTAACTCGGCATAGCCTCCCCCTCGCCTCGGAGCGACAAAGCCGACGACGGGATCACCGCTCTTGAACGGGGCGGCTTCGCCGGCCGTAACGACTTCGCCTGCAATGTCGCTACCAGGGACATAAGGAAAACTAGGACGTATGATGAACCGCAGTTGGCCCTGACGAATCTTCCAGTCAAGCGGATTGACGCCCGCGGCGCGTACGCGAACTAAAACCTCATCGGCTTTCGGTCGTGGGTCAGGCACTTCACGCAAATGCAACCGATCGACACCGCCGTAGTTGTCGATTACGATCGCTTTCATTTCTCGAACTCCCGCTTGTCGATCCACCTCTACAAAGGCGATTTCACGTCAAGTATTGCCATTTGTCCAAGAATGTTTCCACTGCGGAGGGAAAGGCGCAAGCCAAAGAGAGTGTCCTGAATTGTCGCAGGCTGACGTTCTTGCGGTACAGCGGACGCCATCGCCGACGGCTGCGGAGGCCGGCGCATCGGTGCGCAAGGATGGTGATGGCGGCTGGCCCGGCGTCCTCGAACGCTTCCGGCGTGGAGCCGAGGCGTGAACATGGGAGCCACGTGTGCGTAGAAGCTGGAATTGATCCATCGGTCAATGTCAGATTATGCCATTCAACTCACGGCGAGTATTATCGGCGAGGCCGGCGCGACCCTGTCAAGGATGCGAAGCACCGGCTTCGCCGGCGCGAGCTTAAGCTCGCGTCCTTGACAGAGTCGATCCGCTCGCCAAACTCGCCGCCATGAGATGAATGGCGGGTTGCGATTTCAAGCGACAGTGACTGAAGTCTCAAAGCCAAACTTTTACAAATCAAAGCGCTTCCGCAACAAGGAGCAACTCATGACCATCGAACTCTATGTCTTTCTGCCGAGCCCGCGCGCTTTCAAGGTGATGACGGTCGCCAATCATCTCGATCTCGACTGGATGCCTCGACTTCTCGATCTCGTCAAGGGCGAACAAAAGGCACCACAATACGCCGCGCTCAATCCCAATATGCGGATGCCAACCCTAATGGATGGCAATTACGTGCTGTGGGAAGCGAATGCGATCGTCCAATATCTAGCATCGAAGCGGCCGGAGAGCGGATTGATGCCCAAAGACGAGCGCGGCCGGATCGAGGTGACGCGCTGGCAGTTTTGGGACCTCGCCCATTGGGAGCCGGCGTGTTTGTCCTTTCTACGCGAGTATGTTGTAAAGCCGTTCATCTTCAAGTCCGGCGAACCGGATCTGGACGCGGTCGCCAGGGGCGCCGAGGTGTTCCATCGGGTGGCAAAGGTGCTCGACGACCAGCTCAGGAACAAGAAATTCGTCACCGGTGAGACGCTAACTGTCGCGGATTTCTCGCTTGGCGCCCCGCTGAAATATGCCGGAATGGCGCATCTTCCGCTTGAGCCTTATTCCGAGATCAGGCGCTGGCATGGGGCGCTGAGCGCGCTGCCTGCGTGGCAGAAAACCTTGGCGCAGACGCCGTTGCCTGCCGCTGCCTGATTGCTACCGGTGGACCCCCCATTGGCGGATCACCGCGTCGAGAGCCTCTCGACGCGGCGAATCATGCACCCCCAATTGTGCTATGACCTTTTGCGGCAGGTAAACAACGGCTCTAGAAGCAGCTATTCGATCCCGTGATGCTATCGCCGGCGTGATTACTCACCACACCGCCATTTATGCACAGCAGACTCCCGTTTATGGTGGTGTTGAATAGGTCTGCGACAGCGCTGTTGTTAATAGTAACAGATCCATCTATTCTGTTTCCGGAGCAAGGAATACCGATGTTGTCGCCGCCGATGCCAACGCCTCCGGCGCCATAATTAGTCACATTGGTCAAGGTTACGCCGCCATGGATGTCCAGGTCACATAGCGTAGGATTATCAATCCCGCTCCCTGGGCCAGCTATGCTCACCCCGCCATTGATAACGGAGTTGTTAAGGTCGAAGTCCAAAGCATTGTTCGCAACGATGCCGCCATCAACGGTGGAATTTGTCAGCTGGAGAGCGGCGCCCCTGTCCACGGTAATACCGGCATGGACGGTGTCATGATCCGCGAAACAATTCCCCGTGGTCACTTCAAGCTGCTGCAATGCTTGGTGGGAAATCGTTTGACCATTGGAACATGTGGTAGCAAGAGCCGGGGCAACTGCTAATGTCAGACCCCCCCATCACCATGGCTATGCAGAGTTTTTTCATTGTTAGCTCCTCCCATCTGTTTTAGAGCGATTCCGGCTGATCACGCGACTAAGAGCCTGTCTCAAAGGCTTGCACAGAACCAAATCCCTCATGCTGAGGAGGCGCCGAAGGCGCCGTCTCGAAGCACGAGGGCGGCCGGGCGGTCACCTATCCCCATCCTTCGAGACGCCCACTGCGTGGGCTCCTCAGGGCGAGGGGGCCGAATTTGAAACAGGCTCTCAGCGCATAGCAGCCACGGAAGCTCATCCACCGGCAATCCCCGGATGACCGGGGATGCAACGCTCATTGTGGCTCCATTTGGCGTTTTGGCAAGCGCCCATTGCCATTCCGCTAGGCCCAATACGTGAGCGGAACGCCCGGATGTGTGCCGGAAGCTGACGGCCTGGTTGTGATCAATTCACAGCTCCGCCCGCCGCCGCGTTCCTGGCCAGCGCAAAATTCGCGTTTTGCCGCGCGATCAAAATGACGCCGGCGGCAAATTCCACGACGATCGCGAGGCCAACGACAAGGACGAAACGCGGATCCTGACGCACCAGCGTTTCGGTGCAGACGAGGATCGCGACATGGATTGCCGGGATAGCGAGCATCGCCGCTGTTGCCGCCGGCGCAGCGGAACCTCTCGCGGAGGCGACGTTGAGAACAAGCCCGATCGCGAGCAGGGCATGGACCAGGGCGAGCAAAGGCATGCCGCACCGTTTCGCGGCCTCGCTCATCCATTCTGCGAACCGGCGCGGATCTTCGCTGCTTGACGGCCGCTCGCGGAAGAATTCGCAGAACGGCAGCTCGAAGACTCCTCGCCAATTGCGTTGCGGCAGCCCGCCGGAGCCTTGCATAGCGATCGGCAACGCATATTCGTCGAAATTCGCTGTCCGTATCGAGGAGCCGTCCGCGGAAATTGTCTCGATCGAACCATTGTTCATGATCAATACGACGCCATTCGCGTTGCGGCGGAATTCCGCCTCAGTGGCGGTAATGATTTGCTCTTCGTTCTTTTCGGCGTTGAAGTCATGGATGAATATGCCCGAGACAACATCGGCGGAACGCCAGCGGCGGAAATAGAGCGTCCGCGCGCCATTGCCGAAGCTGTAGAATTGCGCCGGCTCGAGCATCCGGTGATTGAGCGAATTGCGAATCACGTAAATCACGTCTTGCATTTGGCCGGCATGGGCCGGCGCGAAAACCGACGAGATCCAATAGCCTGCCGCCGCCGCAGCAATAGCGACGGAAGCGGCCGGTAAAGAGATCGCCCAGGCCGAGAGGCGCATGGAGTACAGTACCGCGATGATGCCGTCGGCGGACATTCGCGCGAATTCGAGAGCGACGGCAACGCCAACCGCCATCGGCAAAGCGATGTAGAGCACCGTCGGCAGGATGCCGAGAAGTGCCGGCGTAAGCAGTCCGCCACGGATCGCAGCCGCCGGAAGGTATTGAAAAAGCGTGGCCATGACGACCGGAACGCAAAGTCCCGTTGCGATTAAAAGGGTTGCAGCCGCGATCCGTTTCGAAAAATAGAAAAAGAGGAGGCGAGGCATTGGACAATCCCTATCGCGCCCGCCGTTAGGCGCCCGCGGAT
>JBOHJU010000041.1:0-13622 GCA_050728755.1 Methylocella sp. | reverse complement strand
GGACGACGATATAGGGAAGCTTGGCGTCGCGGAGACGCTGCACGGCAATCGTGGTGCGCGGCATTTGCATCAGCGAGAAGATGCCTTCCTGCATCCGCGCGCCGCCCGAGGCCGTGAAGATGATGAATGGCGTGCGGCGCTCGACCGCCGCCGTCATGCCCGTCACGATGGCCTCGCCCGCCGCGAGGCCGAGCGAGCCGCCGAGAAAATCGAAATCCTGCACCGCGGCAACGATATCCATGCCTTGTAATTTGCCAAAGGCGAGCTTCACCGCGTCGGACGTGCCGGTCTTCAGGCGATATTCCTTGAGCCGGTCCATGTAGCGCTTGACATCGCGGAATTTCAGCGGGTCCAACGGCACTTCCGGCGTCGCGATCTCTTCATAGGCCGCGTCGTCGAAGAGATTGTCCAAGCGTGCCTTGGGGGCGAGGCGCATGTGATAGCCGGAGCCTGGCACGACGAAGAAGTTCGCTTCGAGATCCTTGTGAAAAACGAGTTCGCCGGACTCAGGGCATTTGACCCAGAGGTTTTCGGGGGTCTCGCGGCGAAGCAGAGACCGGACCTTGGGGGGGACGACATTGGAGATCCAGTTCATATGCAATCCAATTCCGGGCGACCAAGTTTTGCGGCGGCGTCTGTTCTTGCGAGACTTGTCGCGGCTGCTTTAGCCCAGGGCGGGCGCCGCCTTCCGCAAGCCCTTGGCGATAGTGGCGACCAAACCAGCGACTGCTTCTACGCTTTTCCCGGTCGCCTTGCCATTCCTATCGAGCGAGGTCCGCAAGGCTTCGACGATCGCCGAGCCGACCACAACCCCATCGGCGTGAGCCGCGATCGCGGCGGCGCTTCCGGCATTCTTCACTCCGAAGCCGACCGCGACCGGCAAGCTCGTATGAGCCCTGATCCGGTTTACCGCCGCGGCGACCTTGACAAGTTCAGGAGCAGCCGCCCCGGTAATGCCGGTGATCGAGACATAATAGACAAAGCCCGAGGTATGGGCGAGAACGGCTGGCAGCCGCGCATCGTCCGTCGTCGGCGTCGCGAGGCGGATGAAATTCAGCCCCGCCGCTAGCGCGGGCAGGCAGAGCTCCGCATCCTCTTCCGGCGGCAAATCGACGACGATCAAACCATCCACCCCGGCGGCCTTCGCATCGCGCAGGAAAGCTTCGACGCCATATACATAGACCGGGTTGTAATAGCCCATGAGCACCATCGGCGTCGTGGAATCGCTTTCGCGGAATTCGGCGGCGAGGGCCAGCGTTTTGGCGAGAGTCGTTCCGGCGTCAAGCGCGCGCAGCCCCGCCGCCTGGATTGCCGGGCCGTCCGCCATCGGGTCGGTGAAGGGCATGCCAAGCTCGATCACATCTGCGCCCGCGCTGGGAAGGGCTTTCAATATGGTAAGGCACGTCGCAAGATCGGGGTCGCCCGCCATCACGAAAGTCACGAGCGCGGCGCGGTTTTGCCGCGCAAGCAGTTCAAAGCGGCGGCCGATGCGAGTTTGCATGAGAATTTTGGGGCGAGAGGGGAAATCCGGGGCCACGGGCTATGCGAAAAACGCTCTAGCACGGCGGCCGCACGGGCGAAAGGATTATCCGGGATCTTCTGGCGGCAATTCAATATCCTGCGCAAAGGACAAGGTTTGCACTTTCAGGCTTCGATGGAAGGCCCGACGGGAACCCGCGAAGAAATAGTCGCAGATAGGATCAGGGATGCGATGAAGGTAACCGCACCGCCAAAACACAGGTGACGGCGCGGTTGCGCACGGATTGATGCGAGCTCAGCGCGCGCGTCGGGGAACGAAAGCGCGCGCGGACTTCTCCTTCGGCAGCGCGATGTTCCCGGATCCGGCATGCGACGCCGCTGGAGGCTCAAAGGACTCTCCGGAACAGACCGATTTTGTCTGGGCGTTCTGGGCGCCTTTGGTTTCGCGGGCCGGCTTCCAGCGCTTGGACCGCAAACGCCGGTATAATAGGCGGCCCGCAAAGGTCGTCCGCCGACGCTATTTGAGGGCTAGCTCCTTACAATTGTCTACCACGGTTGATTTGGTATCGGTGGCATTTGTTTTGTTAAAGACAATACCTTCCGAGATGCGAATCTGACCGCTCGCAGTGTTCTCAGAGGTCCCGGAGTCGTACAAAAGCCTGAAGGCAAACTTGTTCTCCTCCGGTCCGCCCGATGGATTGTTTATGCCAAGCGGGATGACGACAAATCTATTTACGTCGAGCTTGCCACCCGCCGGGATCGTCGTTTCGGGGGCCAGCGCAATGCCAAGGCTCTGCGGGATTCTGGAATCCGTGGATGCGAAGCGGCGGTCCCATTCCCACAACTGCTTGGCGTGCTGCTGCAGCGTGGATTGGTCAATGTAAAGAAGCTTCGGATCAAAAGCGAAAGCTTTGTTTGACTTTGTATTGTCCACGGTTTCGATTTTGAAGAAGGCATAGCCTTCGTCAGCCCTCGAGACGACCGGGCCCGATGCCGCTTGAAAACTTTTGCAGATGCCGACCTGGCGATATGAAATATCGGCGGGTTGGCCGGGACCACGACCGCATCCTGATAGCATCGACACAGCGATAAATACCGGAACGGATAGAAGGTACAATCTTGACGTTTCCATATTTCTCTTTCTCTTCATTACTTGGTTGGACTAGCCGGAAGAGCGCCGCATCTACTCCTCCGCGTTGGATTCCACCTCTTCGGCCGCGCCGATTCAAGAATGCTCTTCGGTGGCGGAGGGACGGCGTGAGCCGCTGCGGAGCGCCAGTTCCGCATCCCCGCAAAACCCGGTTGTCCCGGCTTGGAACCTCCACTGTTCCTCAACCCCGTCGAAAACAAGACCCATCCGAGTAGCGAAATCGAGGTCACCCCGAGGCGCCGCGCGATCTTTATGGTCGAAAAAGACCGCGCGCCAAGCTCCGCCTTAACCGATGTGTCTCATGATGTCCAATTTTAAATGAACGGCGCCACAATCGCAGGGGCGGCGGAACTCTTCCGGCGGCTATTCCGCCCTTGCTGGTTACCCCTTGCGGGCGATCCGCCGAATCGCCAACGCAGCGCGGGGGGATTGCGACGGGCGGTGCCAGCTTGTTTCCGGCGCGCGCCGGGTGCCAGCCGATGAGCGGCTCGACCGTCCAGCCAACCGCGGCACTCCGCACTCGCTTTGATTCCGTTCTCGGAGAAGGGTCACGCCCCTCCAGTGTGTCGATGTGATTGCCTCTGAAATCAACAAATATTGAGAGCGGGTGGAAGAGAAGCCGGATGATGTCGGCGATTGGATATTGAATCGACTGCTAGGTAGTCAATTGGCTAAGAAGAACAATCTGCAACTTGGTGGCCTTTATGGTCGAGACGCGCTTGAGTACGCAGCACGTTGCCTGAGTCGAATCCATAAAGAGCTCATATTTGTTGTTCTTAAGCAGAAGGCGGAAAATCACCGGCATGACATGGAGCGGGCCTCGCTTCCTCGCGCTGCGGAGTGGCGAGGAGCCGGCGGTTTCGTCGGAAGCGGCCAATATGTCGTTGACAGCGCCCAACGGGGCCCAACGGGCTCTGGACATCGACGAACGTCTGCCCCAAAGTGTCGCATAAAGGAGGTGTACCGGTGCAATTTACCGTCGGGCTTAAACTGAAAGGAAAGACGGACCACATCGCCGTGGACGCCGACGATGCGCTGATCGCTGCGCTTAAGGTCAAGACTGAACACCCAGAAGCGGTGATCACCTACGTCCGCCAACAAAATCGGCGCGGCGATGCACGTCACCCCTCCCATGGGCTCTCCGAAGACAGGCCTTGAGGAGCAATTCCGGCAAGAGACCATTGAGCCCAAGCCTCCCGCGCCAAAAATATGCTGACATGATCGGCCGCGCTAGCGGCGGTCGCAAAAAAGGACCGGCAAAGTGTACCCCTGAACAGGCTTGGTGCCGCGATGTCGGCGCAAAAGTGTACCGGTCCTGACCCTAGGATTCACGTGGCATCGTGGCGGCCTGCCGCTCGTCGAGCGCGCTGGTCTTGATCAAAGCATACAGCCGCGCACCGCGCTCGAAGCCGAGTTCGTCGAGCGCGTGGCGCGTAATCACGGCATAAAGGCGCCCCTCCCCTTCGAGCACGATCTCCACTGCGGCCAACGGGCCGGTTTTTTCGATTGACCCGATTTGTCCGCGAAGAGAACTGCGCACGCTGAGATCGTGCGGCGGGCGGGCGGCAAGCACGACGTCGGTCGCCTTGACGATGATCCGGACCTGCCCGCCCAAGGGCCCGGCCGGACCGGCGAGCCAGACCCTGCCCGCCGGATGCTTCAGCTCGGTAAGACCATAGGCGGCATTCTCGCCGCACACTTTCATCGATAGGACCGAGATGCGATCGAACCTCGGCCAGGTGATGTCGCGGCCGAGCGCGCCAAAAACCTCGCCGGGGCGGCCGATAGCCTTGACCCTGCCGGCATCGAGAACTACGATGAAATTCGCAAGCCGCGCGACTTCCTCGATCGCATGGGAAACGTAGACGATCGGCACGGCGAACTCGTCGCGCAGCCGCTCGATGAGCGGCAAAATTTCAAGCTTGCGCTCCATGTCGAGCGCGGCAAGGGGCTCGTCGAAGAGGAGAAGTTTTGGGCCGCAAAGCAGCGCGCGCCCGATTGCCACCCGCTGCCTTTCGCCGCCAGATAATCTTGCCGGATGGCGCGACAGAAGCCTGCCGATCGCCAAAATATGCACCACCGAATCGAACTCGATCGCCCGTTCGCCGCGCGGCGCGAACCAGCGCCCAAACCGCAGATTCTGGCGCACGCTCAGATGCGGGAAGAGATGCGAATCTTGAAACACAACGCCGATGCGGCGCCGGTGCGGGGCAACAAAAATGCCGCGTTTCCTATCGGCGAGAACACGGCCGTCGAGCTTGATGGTTCCCCGGTCAGGGCGCATCAACCCTGCGATAAGATTGAGCGTCAGCGTTTTGCCCGAACCGGAAGGGCCAAACAACGCGGTAATGCCGTCGCCATTCTGGAAAGCCACGTCGAGATCGAAGCTTTTGATCTTGAGTGCGACATCGAGCTCGATCATTCGAGGTTTGCCAGAATTTTCCCGGCCCGCCGCTGGACGATTTCCGAAGCCACCAGCGCGGCAAACGAAATTGCGATCGATACGGCAGTCAAGCGCAGGGCGCTCGCGTCGCCGCCTGGAACTTGCGTGTAGCTATAGATCGCCGACGCGATTGTCTGGGTTTCGCCCGGAATATTCGAGACGAAGGTGATCGTTGCGCCGAATTCCCCGAGCGCCCTGGCAAAGCCAAGGATGGCGCCAGCAATGATGCCGGGGAGCGCGAGCGGCAGGCTGACGAGAAAAAACGTCCACACGGGATTTGCGCCAAGCGTTCCGGCGGCCTGTTCCAAACGCCGGTCGATGGCCTCGAAAGAAAGCCGCATGGCGCGGACCATGAGCGGAAATCCCATGATCGCGCAAGCCACCGCAGCGCCGGTCCAGCGGAATGACAGGACAATGCCAATGTTGGCGAGAAATGCGCCGAAAACGCCCTTCCGGCCGAGAAGAATGAGCAAGACGAACCCGGTGACGACCGGCGGCATCACCAAGGGCAAATGGACGCCGGCGTTGAGGATCATCTTGCCTGGGAAACGCCAGCGGGCGAGCGCATAGGCGACAAAAATGCCGAACGGCAGGCTTGCGATCGTCGCGGCTGTGGCGATTCTCAGGGACAGCCAGATCGCCGTCCATTCCGCGGGCGATAGATTTGCCAAGCGTGACCTCCTTCATTATAGGTTTTAGGGTAATGACTCGGTCTGATTCTTCGCTTCCGGCCGAGAGGCGACATTGGGCGGTGGGTCGCTATAAATCGGTACGCCCTCGACACCAATAAAAATGGTCCTACCAACGGCGGAGCCTGCCATGGTGAAGATGCGCGCAATGATCGTTCCGGAACCTGGCGGGCGCTTCCGCATGGAAGAGCGCGACCTGCCCGAGCCCGGCCGTCATGAGGTCCGCATCCGCGTACACGCCTGCGGAGTATGCCATAGTGACTCCATGGTCGTCGAAGGTCGCTGGCCAGGGCTCAGCTATCCGCGCATTCCCGGCCATGAAGTCATCGGCGTCATCGACGCCCTGGGTCAGGACCTGGCAGGTTGGGACGTCGGCGCGCGGGTCGGGGTCGGCTGGTTCGGCGGCTCGTGCGGCTACTGCGGACACTGCCGGCGGGGCGACGCCTTCGCCTGCGAAAACATTCACGGCGTCACCGGTATTACTCGCGACGGCGGCTACGCCACTCACATGCTGGCGCTCGCCTCCGCCCTGGCGCACGTGCCGGAGGCCCTGGATTCTGTGGAGTCCGCGCCGCTTCTCTGCGCCGGCATCACCACCTTTAACGCGCTTCGGAATTGTGGCGCGAAGCCGGGCGATCTGGTGGTGATCCATGGCGCCGGCGGACTTGGCCACCTCGGCATCCAATTCGCCGCCCGGCAGGGGTTCCGGACCGTGGCGGTAAATCGGGGGCGTGACAAGGAAGCCCTGGCGCGGTCCTTGGGCGCGCACGCCTACATCGACAGCGACGTGGGCGATCCGGCCCAAGCGCTGCAGGCCATGGGGGGCGCCAAGGCCATCATCGCCACCGTCACAAGCGCCGAAGCCATGCAAGCAATCTCGGGCGGCCTCGGTGTCAATGGGACCATGATGGTCATCGGCGCTGTCGGCGCTCTGACCGTCAATTCTCTGGACCTCCTCGGGAAACGCGCTTCGGTGCGGGGCTGGTATGGGGGCACTGCGGCCGACTCGGAAGACACGCTTCTGTTCAGTCAGCGCAACGGCATCGCCTCGATGAACGAGATTTTTCCGCTCGAAGAAGCCCAGGCCGCCTATGACCGAATGATGAGCGGCAAGGCGCGCTTCCGAGTCGTTCTCAAGATCGACTCGTAGAAATGTCTGATCGACTTAAGTCCATCGGGAACGCCTCAGCAGAACTGAGTTCGTGTTAGCCCGCGGCGCGCTTCCGCGTTCCACCCATTGCTGAAGTTCAAACGGAGACACTACCGGTTTTGCACATGGGGCGAAGTCTCGCTCGACAACACTTCGAAACCCTGTTCCAGAAATATCTTGGTTGCCGCCTGGGACGTCAAATAAGCAAGGAACAATTCCGCGTCTGGATTTGCCGAGGCCGCTGTGAGCGCAACAGGATAGATGATCGGGCTGTGGCTCGAAGCCGGAAACGTGCCAACCACTTTCACCTTGGGATCGGCCTTTGCGTCGGTTGCATAGACGATGCCGAACCGCGCTTCGCCGCGCGAGACGAGGGTGAGCGCATTGCGGACATTTTCGGCTTGCGCGAGCTTTGGTTCGACGCTCGCAAAAACGCCGAGCGATACGAGTGCTTCCTTGGCGTAAATTCCGGCCGGGCACGAGTCGATCAGGCAAACGGCGATTTTGCCATCGCCCGCAGCGCCCGCGAGATCGAAACCCTTCGCGATATCAAGCCTAACTTCAGCGTCGCTGGGCTCGATGAGGACAAGCTTGTTGCCCAATAAATTCCGGCGTGTTCCAGCCCGGACGAGCTTGGCCTTTTCGAGGTAATCCATCCATTTGAGATCGGCGGAAATAAATATATCCGCCGGGGCGCCTTGCCCGATCTGTTTCGCAAGGGTGGCGGAGGACGCGTAAGCGATCGACAGCCTCTTGCCGGTATCGGCTTTCCAGGCGACCGCGACCGCATCGAGAGCGGTCTTCATGCTGGCGGCGGCGAAGACGACGGCTGGAGTGGCGGCAGTGCCCGATGCGGCGGCGGCCATGCCCTCCACGCCCAACACGCTTCGCGTAAACACGACGGCGCCAATCGCCAAGGCGAACACCAAAGAGCCGAGGATCCGCTGCGTGGCGCCGATCGTCAAACCCGCGCCGCTTATATTAGTATTCAATTCCCAGCCTTATATAGATGCCGCCGAGCCAATTGTAGTTCGTTATATATAATACACATATAACTGCGAGCGCGGGCGTGGCGGCAGGCAGCGCCCCGCGTGTTGCCATCAACGCGCGGAATCGGTTGGGCGCCGCCCGAAGCCGGCGGCGGACCGAACTATCGAATATGGGGAGCACCCGAGCTTGACGGCAAGCCCGCGCTGCGAACGACGCCGGCTAAAAATGGTCAGGTAGATTTTCCTCCCGCGCGAGATTGGAAAACCGCGTCATCTCGGCCTCGAAAGCGAGTTCGATGGTTCCCGTCGGGCCGTGCCGCTGTTTGCCGATGATGATCTCGGCCTTGCCATGCACCTTTTCCATGTCGGCCTGCCAACTGATGAATTCCTCGCTTCCCTCGCGCGGTTGCCGGCTTTTCAAATAATATTCTTCGCGGAAAACAAAAATGACTACGTCGGCATCCTGTTCGATCGAGCCGGACTCGCGCAAATCGGACAGTTGCGGGCGCTTATCGTCGCGGCTTTCCACCTGCCGCGACAATTGCGAGAGCGCGATCACTGGAACATTCAGGTCCTTGGCCAGCGCCTTGAGGCCGGTCGTGATTTCGGTCACTTCCTGCACGCGCGAGTCGCTACGTGTTTTCGAGGCGCCGAGCAATTGTAGATAATCGATCACGAGGACATCGAGGCCGCGCTGACGTTTGAGCCGCCGCGCGCGCGCCGCCAATTGCGCGATCGAGAGGCCGCCGCTTTGGTCGATGTAAAAGGGGATCGTCTGCATATCCCGCGCGGCCTCGACGATGCGGAGATATTCCGGCTCGCTAATCTCACCCCTGCGTATCTTGTAGGAAGGGACGGCGGCCTGTTCGGCGATGATGCGGGTCGCCAATTGCTCGGCCGACATTTCGAGCGAAAAAAAACCGACGATACCGCCGTTCACAGTTTCCGGCGTGGCATCGGGTTTAAGCTTGAACTCGTAGGATCTGGCAATATTGAAGGCGATGTTGGTCGCCAGCGCGGTCTTGCCCATGCCGGGACGCCCGGCGACGATCACGAGATCGGACGCTTGCAGGCCACCCATCAAGCGGTCGAGATCGGCGAGGCCGGTCGCGGTGCCCGATAACCGCCCATCGCGTTCATAGGCCTTCGCCGCCATATTGACGGCGGTCGTCAAGGCATCCGAGAAGCGCTGAAAGCCGCCTTCGTAGCGGCCGGTCTCGGCCACCGAATAGAGCCTGCGCTCGGCGTCCTCGATTTGCTCGCGTGGCGATGAGTCAACTGGCGCGTCATAGGCCGCGTTGACGATATCCTCGCCGATGAAGATCAAATCGCGCCGCACTGCGAGATCATGGATGGTGCGGCCGTAGTCCTCGGCGTTGATGATTGTGGTTGCTTCCGCCGCGAGGCGGGCGAGATATTGCGGCACGGTGACGCCGCCAAGATCATGCTCGCCAAGAAAAGTTTTTAAGGTGATCGGCGAGGCAAGTTTTCCCGCGCGGATCAGCTGCGAAGCGACATCGAAAATCCGCCGGTGAACTTCCTCGGAAAAATGGTCGGCTCTGAGGAAATCCGAGACTCGGTCGAAGGCGTCGTTATTGACGAGAATCGAACCGAGCAGCGCCTGTTCTGCCTCGATATTGTGCGGCGCCAGCCGGTACGCGCGATCGCGGTTGGCGCCGCTCGCGAGGCGGGTTCTTTCGGCAAGATTTTCGACTGCTGGCATAGGCTTCAGGACTGGCCAAGGCTTGCGCGGCGGGGGCCGAATCAGCCCAAGGCATGCTCTTTCTTGTGGCACGCCGGCGCGCTGAAAAGGCGGAAATTTTCGCGCAGCCCGCTTCGGCTCCCGCTATCCACATGGGCCAGAGAGTTTGCCGGAAAGAGCTGGACAGGGCGCGTTGTTGGGCGGACAATACCCCCTTGCCCGGCGTACTTCTCTCGCGACCGGCGCACTGCGCGCCAAACGCTCTCGGTTGCGAAGCCGGCGTCGGGTTTATTTGGACCGCCCGTTCCAGAGCTTGGCTGATCTGGCGCTGGCCGGATTTGCCATTGAAACAGATGCAACTCTGTTCGGGTCACGGGTCAGCGGAACAAACGTCAGGGCCGGGAATTAAGCTAAAATTCTTGGCCAAAAATCGGGGAAGCTCATGGCGGACCAGGATCTCGGCGACAGGTTGGCAGCCGCCAAACGAACCGCCCGGCGGAACGGCCGCCATAATCGTTCTTCGGCACAGAGAGGCAATTACCGCGACGAACGTGCTCGGCATAGCGAAGGCGGAAGCATGGACAGTCCCGAGCGGCGCCGCAATTTCATCCTGGTTATCATCAAACGGGTCTCGCGCGATAACTTGAGCTTAATAGCGGCCGGGGTTGCTTTCTACGCCCTGCTTGCCTTATTCCCGGCGCTCGGCGTGATGGTATCGCTATATGGCTTGATTGCCGATCCGGGCCAAATAGCGCATCAGATAGAAGGTTTCGGGAACATCTTGCCTCCGGAGGCGCTAAAACTTTTAACCGACGCGTTGCAGTCGATCGTGCAAGCGGGCTCCAGCAAACATGACATCGCACTGATCACGGGCCTGTTGGTCTCGGTGTGGAGCGCCGAAGCGGCGATTTCTTCCGTTATGACAGGGCTGACCATTGCGTATCAAGAAACCGAGAAGCGATCCTTTATCATGCTAAACGCGATTGCCCTCGGACTGACGTTAGGAGGAATAGTGTTCGCCATCGTGGCGCTGCTCGGCTTGGCAGGCATACCGGCATTGCTGGCGCTGATGCCAATGGATGACAGCTTGCGGGCTTTGCTCGCGCTGGGCCGCTGGCCCGTATTGGCAATTCTTGTGCTGTTCGTGGCAGCGGTGCTCTATCGTTTCGCTCCGTACCGGACCGAGCCTAAATGGCGATGGATCACGTGGGGCTCCGCTTTCACTGCATTGGCATGGCTCGCCGCCTCCGCCTTGTTCTCGCTTTATATAACGAATTTCAGCTCATATGACGCCACGTACGGCTCGCTCGGCGCGGTCGTCATCCTGTTGCTGTGGTTCTGGGTGGGGACGCTCGTGCTGCTTGCTGGGGCTGAAATAGATGCCGAACTCGAGGTTAGGGACAAAGCCAACCTCGAGCCTGCGAAATCGCTTCGCTGACGGCGCGCGAGCCCGCCCCCGCCGCACTAAAGCATCCGGCGGTCACGGCGCTTCCGGCAGCGAGCCCTCGCCGGTGCGGGATTTCGACGGCGCCGCTTAGATCACATAGGACTTGAGCGGCGGGAATCCGTTGAATCCGATCGAGGAGTAGGTCGCCGTATAGGCGCCGGTTCCTTCGATCAGCACTTTCGAACCGATTTCGAGACCGATCGGAAGCAAATAAGGGTCCTTTTCATAGAGCACGTCAACCGAGTCGCAACTTGGCCCGGCGAGAACGCAAGGCTCAGTGGCCTCGCCGTCGAAAGCGGTTCTGATCGGATAGCGGATCATTTCATCCATCGTCTCGGCGAGGCCGTTGAATTTGCCAATGTCGAGATAAACCCACCTCACCTTGTCGGCGGCCGACTTTCTCGAGATCAGCACGACTTCCGCCTCGATCACCCCGGCATTGGCGACCATGCCGCGCCCGGGTTCGATAATCGTCTCGGGAATATGATTGCCGAAATGGCGGCGCAGCGAATGGAGAATCGCCTGCGCGTAGGTCTTCACCGCCGGCACATCCCTCACATATTTCGCTGGAAATCCGCCGCCGAGATTGACCATCTGCAAAGCGATTCCGCGCTCCGCCAAATCGCGGAAAATCGCCGCCGCCGCCTTCAAAGCGCCGTCCCACATGCGCGGATCGCGCTGCTGCGAACCGACGTGAAACGAAAGGCCGAAGGCAACGAGGCCAAGCCGGTGCGCATGTTCGAGAACGCGCGGCGCCATCTCCGGCGCGCAGCCGAATTTTCGCGACAGCGGCCATTCGGCGCCGGTGCCGTCGCACAACATGCGGCAAAACACCTTTGCTCCAGGCGCCGCGCGTGCGATCTTCTCGACCTCGGCCTCGCAATCCACAGCGAAAAGGCGCACGCCAAGTTCAAAGGCGCGCTTGATGTCGCGCTCTTTCTTGATCGTATTGCCATAGCTGATGCGATCCACGCTCGCGCCTGCCGCCAGCGCCTGTTCAATCTCGACGGCCGAGGCGGTGTCGAAACAGGAGCCAAGACGCGCCAGCAATTCGAGGACTCTCGGATCGGGATTGGCCTTCACGGCGTAGAACACGCGGGTGTCAGGCAACGCCGTGGCGAAGGACGCATAATTGTCGCGCACGGCGTCGAGGTCGAGCACCAGGCACGGCCCCTCCTCGCGGCGGTTGCGGAGAAATTCCAAAATACGATCGGTCATCGCGGCACCCCTTCGAAGGGCGCGGACCTCCGCGCCGGAACGAACAAGCTTAGGGAGAATGGCGATGCCTCATGGGCGCCCGCGCTATGGAGACGCGACCGCTTCAGTTGACCGCCATCCGCGACCGGCGTCGCCCCCAAGACAAATGCCTAAGGGACAACGCGCGATCTGATGCTGCGCCGTCGGACATTCCCACCCTGGACAAGGCGGATTGCGCCGTCCAAAGTGGTCATGGCCATCGCTTGGATTGGGATGAGATCCCTCTCCGCACGCCCGGCAAGAAAGACTAGCCTCTTCGGTAAGCCAGCTTTGGAGGCTGGCAGAGACGAAAAAGCCCGGTCCGTCGTTGCTTTAAGTCGCGTCCCCCGTTTGGCGGGGTTCGCCGGTTCGCCTCCGGCTGCCGGTCCTTTTTGGGCGGTTAACCGGCCTCTTGTCCGGATCCCCGCCGACCGGCACGCAACCACAGGCACGTGCGAAATTGGGCAGAGCCAGAAATATGCGATTCGCCGCGCATTACAAGAGGTATTTTCAAAAAATGCCTGGCTCACCGGATGCAAATGGTTAAATTTTCCTTACTGCGAAGGCCCCGCGCTTTCCGTCAAAGGCCTACGCAGCCAATCGATCGCGACCACGAGGCGCGGATCACCCGCAGCTTCATCCTGATAAAAGGCGGCCGCGATAGCGCCGGCGGTAGTACGCCAGCGGCGCCACCCCAATCACAATGGTGCCGATACTGAGGAATGAAACGCGCCAGCCAAGGTGCGGCAGCTGGTATATCCCGACCCCGGCGACGAAGAGCGCCGATGTCAACGGAACGATTACGCCGAATGCAATTGCCCTCCAGCCGGTGTTCATCGCCTTGCGGTATTGCCAGGCGCAGGCGATGCCAGCCAAAGCATAATAGAAGGCGACTTGCACGCCTATCGCATTGATGAGGTCGCTCATCAATGTATTGATGGAAGACACAGTGGCCGAGCCGGCGAACAAAACAAGCGAAACACCGGCGACAGTAAAGCCCGCAAGCCAAGGTGTCTGAAAGCGAGGATGGAGCTTGCCCATCGCTTCGCCGATCACTCGGTCGCGCGCCATGGAAAACAACAGCCTTGTGCACTGGAGGAGCTGCGTCTCGATCGTCGCGACGGCGCTGACTAAAACCGCAAGCACGGCGATGGCGCTCCACGGCGCCGGAAGCGCCGCGGCGCCAAGGGCCGGGAGCAAATTACCGCCATTCGCCTCGATCTCGCCGGGGGTCAGAGCCATCTGGACCGCGACCTGCGCCAGGACAAACAGGCCGGCGGTCACCAACACCCCGAGGGCGCAGGCGATCCCCGAGACCGTGTTCGCATTAGCCGTTT
>JBOHJU010000040.1:0-13915 GCA_050728755.1 Methylocella sp. | reverse complement strand
ATGCGACACGACGAAATCTCACGGGGGCGATCAATGCCCTGATCGAAAAGGCGGGGCTGCGCATCGTCGCGCAAAAGCGCGTCCAAATGACCCGCGCGCAGGCGGAGACTTTTTACGCGGTTCACAACGCTTGCCCTTTCTTCGGCGGGCTCATCGAGGCGATCACTGCGGGGCCCGTGGTCGTGCAAGTGCTGGAAGGCGAGGAGGCGATCGCAAAATACCGCGACGTCCTTGGCGCGACGGACCCCGCGAAGGCCGCGCCCGGCACGATCCGCAAGGAATTCGCGATCTCGCTTACCGAGAATTCCGCGCATGGCTCGGATGGCCCCGAGACCGCCTCGGCCGAGATCGCGCAATGGTTTTCGGGTAACGAGATCGTCGGGTGATTATCCCTCCGTATGGGACCGCTTCACCCCATTCTCGGGCATGCCCTTTTGTCCAGTGTTGAGCCCTTCAAATGACATTGATGGGGTGAAGCCACGTCTATGGTGCAATTGGGTTACGCTTGGCGCGGGATGAAACCGGGGATTCCACTTTCGGTAACAGCGTTGAATTGAACACGGGTCGTGACTCGTTCGCTGATCTCGTTGACAAATGAATCGGGGAGCGCAATGAGCCCAAAGTTCTCCTCGATCCGGCCGCGGGTCGTCGCGGTCGTTAGGAGGGCTGTCCCACGCTGGATAGCCCAAGCCAGGAGAACCTGTGCTGGGGTCCGGCCCGCACGATGGGCAATCTCGGTAACCACCGGATCATCCAGCAACCTTGGTTCAATACCGTGGCCGAGGGGCGCGAAAGCCAGGAAGACGATGCCGTGTGCCTTGCACCATTCGAGCAGGTCCCACTTCGGGAGGTAAGGATGAGATTCTACCTGGACGACAGACGGCTTGACGCGCGCTGCATTGTAGACCTCATTTAATATGTCGACACCGACGTCGGATAGGCCGATCGCCCGGCACCGCCCCTCGTCGACGAGGCTTTCCATCGCCCGCCAAGTGTCGATGAGGGTGATGCCGCTGTCGTAGATCACAGTTCCAGAATCGTCGCGCGGATCCTGCTCGTCGCCCGGCTGGAATGCAAACGGTGTGTGGATGAGATAAAGATCGACATAATCGAGCCCGAGCCGTGCGCAGCTAGCTTCACACGCAGGCTTCACGCGCGCGGGCCGGTGATTGTTGTTCCAGAGCTTGGTAGTAACAAACACCTCCTCTCGCCGAACGGCGCCATTCTCAAACGTCTCGATTAGCGCAGCTCCAACAGCTGCTTCGTTCCGATAGCGCTCGGCGCAATCGAAATGGCGAAAGCCAGTCTCGAGCGCCATCCGAACAGCGCTTCGCGTGTCCGCCGGATCCGGGATCAGTGTCCCGAAGCCGAGCATCGGCATGGCGCTGCTACCGTTAGCCAGTGGGATTATCTTGCGGTTAAGGCCCGTAGTGTGGAGGGTATCGGTGGTCATTGCTATTGTTCCATGACATTCAGTCGTTGAACGGATGGCATTAACAACTGCATGACGCCACGAAAGTTCCCTTAAGCAGCCTTCCTCTCAGATGCGGGGCCTCAGGCCAGCACATCGCCGCTTCTGCCGCGTCGGCGGCTTCTTTCAATCCCATCTGATTCGCTCAGCGTAGACAACACTCTAGCACGAGGTTCTATCCGGTAGGAGGCATGTGCAAAGCAGCTGGCGAAATCGCTGGGTCGCCGGAATATACCCGATTGCCTTCGACCCGCAGACGCCCTTCGGCGACGCGGCCTAGCGCGGCCGGATAGATCGCGTGCTCTTCCGCGAGAACGCGGGCGGCGAGCGAATCCGGCGTATCGGAATCGAGCACCGCGACTGCCGCCTGCGCGATAATCGGGCCTTCATCCATCGCGGGCACGACGAAATGCACGGTGCAGCCGTGGATTTTTACGCCGTCCGCCAAGGCGCGCGCATGGGTGTTGAGACCGCGATAAGAGGGCAACAGCGCCGGGTGAATGTTCAAAAGCCTCCCCTGCCATTGGCCGATGAACCAGGGCGTCAGCATCCGCAGGAAACCGGCGAGGCAGATCAGCTCGATACGATGCGATTTGAGCAGCGCCTGCATCGAACGCTCGAATTCTTCGCGCCCGGCATAAATTCTATGGTCGACGACGGCACTGGCGACGCCGTTCTCATCGGCAATGGCCAATCCCGCGGCATCCGGCCGATTGGACAAGACAAGGACGATTTCGGCTGGGTAAGTTGAATCTCGCGCGCGCTCGATAAGGGCCCGCATGTTGGAACCGCGTCCGGAAATAAGGATCGCCGTGCGTTTGCGGCAGGACGTCACAACGCGAGGTGTCCGCAATGGATGACCTGCTCGCCCGCCTCAATCGCCACGACACGGCCGAGCGCGACCGGGTTTTCCGCCTCCGAGCGGAAGGCGCGCAAAACCTCGGTGGCCCTTCCCTTATCGACAATGACCACCATTCCGATGCCGCAATTGAACGCGCGCAGCATCTCCTTCTCAGTGACGCCGCCATTTGCCGCGAGCCAAGCGAAGACCTTTGGCACCGGGATTGCCGATAGATCGATTTCGACCCCGAGATTTCTTGCCAAGATACGCGGAAGATTATCGGGATTGCCGCCACCGGTGATGTGAGCCAAAGCCTTGACACCATTCGTCGCCGCCAGCACGCGAAGAACCGGCTTCACATAGATGCGGGTTGGCGCGAGCAGCGCTTCGCCGAGGGTTTTGCCCGGCGCGAAAGGCGCGGGGCCTGTCCAGGCGAGCGAAGCGCCCGCAACAATTTTGCGCACCAGCGAAAATCCGTTGGAATGCAGACCCGAAGAAGGCAAGCCAAAAACCAAATCGCCTGCCTCGATGTCCCCTCGGGGCAGAAGCTTCTCGCGCTCGACCGCGCCGACCGCGAAACCCGCGAGGTCGTAGTCGGTGCGCTTGTAAAGACCCGGCATCTCGGCGGTTTCGCCGCCGATCAGCGCCGCGCCCGCCTCGATGCAGCCTTGCGCAATGCCTTTGACGACCTCCGCCCCGACTGCGGGATCGAGTTTCCGGGTCGCATAATAATCGAGAAAAAAAAGCGGCTCGGCACCCTGCACAATGACGTCGTTGACGCACATCGCGACGAGATCGATCCCGATCGTGCCATGAATGCCAGTCTCGATCGCGATTTTAACTTTGGTGCCGACTCCATCAGTGGCGGCGACGAGAATCGGATCGATAAAACCCGCCGCCTTTAGATCGAAAATTCCGCCGAAGCCGCCGATTTCGGCATCCGCGCCGGGCCGTTTTGTGGCGCGCACGAGCGGCTTGATTTTTTCGACCATGGCATTGCCGGCATCGATATCGACGCCAGCACCGGCATAGGTGAGGCCCGCTTCATTTTTCATATCGATTCCGTGCCAATTCCGCACGCGCGCGAGTTCATACCTGGTTCACCTAACGACAAGAGCGCAAGATCATTGAACCAACAAATTTTCCTCGATTCCACAACCGGGCTGCCGGAATTTGCTCTAATCCCGGCCGCCAGCCAAGGCAAGAGCGCCGAAGTTCGCGGGGCGGGCCAAACCGCGCTATTGGGATCGGATTACAGCTATGTTAGACGCATCGACGGATACTCCCCTTCGCTCGCGGCAATCCGCGCGCCGCTGAATCCAGCAAGGCTTTTCCGCGGCTCGGGCTTCCAGAGCTCCGGCAAGGTTCTTCGAGACTCCGACGGACTGGCATTGGCGGGACGGGAGCCATTCGCGGGCAGCCGGTCCAAGCTGCGGATTCAATTTTTCGAAATGGAGCGATGCTTTCTTACTACCGCAGTCTGCCCAACCTCATCACGCTCGGCCGTCTCGTGCTCGCGCCGGCGATCGTCGCGATGATTGCCACGCAGCGCTGGAAGGAGGCCTGCGTCGTCTTCATCATCGCGGGCCTGTCCGACGCGATCGACGGCTGGCTTGCCAACAGCTTCGATCTTCGCAGCGAACTCGGCGCCTATCTCGATCCCTTGGCCGACAAGGCGCTGATCGTCTCTATCTATGTCTCGCTTGCCGTCGCCGAAGTGCTTCCCGCGACGATCGCTATCCTCGTGGTCGCGCGCGACATCATGATTATCGGCGCCTTCATGATTTCGCTCATCATGCGCAAGCCAATAAAGGTCAAACCGCTGGCAATCTCCAAGCTCACAACCGCCGCTCAAATAAGCTTCGCGGCGATGGTTCTCGGCGTCAAGGCTTTCGATTTTCCGGCCGACGCCTGGTTCAATGCTTCGCTTTATGCGGTAGCCGCGCTGACCCTTGCCTCGACAGCGGCCTATTTTGACCAATGGATCAAACACATGAATCTTTGACGCGGCCGCAGCAGGCGGAAGGGAGGGGATTCCCCGAGCCTTTTCCCGGCACCGGGAAAGAAACGCTATCCCCGCCGCGATGCCCAGATCTACAGGTTACCGCCCGAATCGTCGTGTGATGCCATGGATATACAAAGCCATGGATCGCCGAAAGCGGCTCATGGTATGGGAAAGCTGCTGGCAAGAGTTGGCGGGAAACGGCGGCGAATATGCGGATCGAATGGCAGATCGGATTTTGGATCGGCGCATTTTTGCTCCTCGTTCTCTTGCTGTGGCTCTTCAGCGGCGTGCTTCTGCCCTTCGCCGCCGCCTTCGCGCTTGGCTATCTGTTGAACCCGGTCGTCGACCGGCTGGAGCGGCTTGGCTTCAACCGGCTCGGCGCGACGCTCCTTATCACGCTTTGCTTCGCGCTTGTCCTGGTCCCGACTTCAATTTTGATCGTGCCCATTGTTTGGCGCCAGCTTGTAAGCTTCACCGAGGCGTTGCCGGATTATGCCGTCAAGCTGGAGGAACTGATTTCGGCCGAGACCGCGCGCCTCGGCCAGAACTACGGCGGTCTTTTGATGGACAAGCTCGGCCTCGGCGGTAATGCCGGCGCCGAGTTCGCAAGCGCCACCAACGGTCTCGTTGCCCAGGCCGCGCAGGGCGCGGGAGCTTTTCTGAATTCGATTTTGACGCGCGGCGCGGCGCTGATCAGCCTAATTTCTCTGCTTGTCGTAACGCCCGTCGTCGCCTTCTATATGCTTCTCGATTGGCACAAGATGATCGCGACGATCGATGGGCTTGTGCCGCTCCGCCATCGCGAGACGGTGCGGGCGCTCGCCCGCGAGATCGACACCGCCCTAGCGGGGTTTTTGCGCGGTCAATCGCTGGTATGTCTTTTTCTGGGCGCCTGGTATGGCATCGGACTGTCGCTGATCGGGCTCAATTTTGGCCTTTTGATTGGCATAATGGCCGGCGTCTTGAGCTTCATCCCCTATGTCGGCTCTCTGATCGCCCTGATCTTGTCCTCGACGGTCGCGATCGTTCAGGATTGGCCGCAATGGAAGTTGCTCGCCATGTCGCTTGGCGTCTTTTTGATCGGTCAATTTCTCGAAGGCAATATTTTGTCGCCGAAGCTCGTCGGCGCGTCGGTCGGATTGCACCCGGTGTGGCCGATTTTCGCGCTGCTGGCGTTTGGCAGCCTGTTTGGTTTCACCGGCCTCATTACCGCGGTTCCCTTTGCCGCCACCGCCGGAGTGATCATGCGTTTCGCTGTCAGGCGCTACCGCCAAAGCAATCTTTATACTGGCACCCCCGGGCTCGACCCTCGGATGCTCCTCGAATCCAGCATGACGTACCGCGATGACGAGGACCATTGAGATGGCCGGCGAAAAACCCCGCCAGGCGCGACCGGCAAACCCTCAATTGACGCTGAATCTCGCCCCGGACCCCGGCTTTGAGCGCGAGAATTTCTTGGTGTCTGGTTCGAACGAACAAGCGCATGCAATGATTGAGCTCTGGCCTAGCTGGCCGGACCCCACGCTGCTCATTTTGGGGCCGTCAGGAGCCGGCAAAAGCCACCTTGGCGTGATCTGGGCTTCGATCGCCAAAGCCGGCATTCAGCCCGCCGCTTCCCTAGCGGCGGAGGATATTGAAGCGCTGGCCGCCGCCGGGCCGCTTCTGCTCGATGACGCAGATGCGATCGGCCAATCCGAAGCGCGGCTCTTCCACCTCATCAATTTGATGCGCGAGCGCGGCACGGCCCTGGTTCTCACCGCGAAAACACCACCGGATGCCTGGGGCTTGCGGACCGCCGATCTCTTGTCGCGGTTGCGTCTCGCGCCGGCGGTCGAGATCGGGCTGCCGGACGATGCCCTGATGCGGGCCGTTCTCGTCAAGCTTCTGAGCGATCGGCAGCTTGTCGTCGACACCGGCGTTGTCGGCTATATCGCTTTGCGGATCGAACGCTCGCTCGACGCGGCGCGCTCATTTATCGACGCGCTCGATCGCGAGGCCTTGGCGCGGCAAAGCCGAATCTCCCGCGCCATCGCAGGAGACGTGCTGCTCGCCATGGGCCACGGCGGGGAACAAGGTCTGCTTCACGACGAGCTGGACTCCTCCGATAACGGCGGCGGCGAAGATCGGCTTCCGATCACCCCGCCGCTTACGGCCCGACGTAGCGGATCGAGCGGCCTTGGGGGTCTATGATGGTTTCTCCAAATACGAGCTTGCGTTCGCTTGCGGAGCGCCCGGTAGTTATACCGGGCTGGCTGCCCGTACTGGAACCTTGGGCGTCCAGAGCGGCGAGGGCCTTGCGTTCGCGCTTGGGAAGCCGCTTGATTTCAGATGGTTTTCTAAAATCCTCCGGCGCGTGGGGGGTGCCAGAATCGCCTACAAAAATCCTGATACCGCTTGCCGTCATCACCGCATCGCCGGGCCGCAAGCTGTCGTCGTCCATAAGTTCCGGCGGTGCCGGAGGCCGCCCGGGTTGGTCCGTTTCATCGGCGACGCTTAGCTTCCGGCGCGCCGTGAATTTATGTTCATGTCTACGGAAACGATGACCTGCGTGCCGGCGGAAACCGGGATCGGAACCCCATGGCGCCAGCATACGGCCCGGATAGGGACCCCATTGCGCCGGCATATGGCCCGGGTAGCCTTCATAAGGCCTGACGGTCCTAGCCTGGGGCTGCCCAAACAAGAAATCGAGAAATCCCGCGTGCGCAACACTCGGTAAGGCCGTGCTTTGAATCAAGCCGACCGTCACTACCGCGACCGCCACGCCGCGACCGTTGCGCGCTACACCCATGGTGACACCCATACATTGAACATACTATTCTCCCTTCACAGCGCAACCCGAAAATCAATTGGGCTGGTGGCGTGAAAATTACCCTTGACCGAATCGCGGATGCGGTTCCCGTTCTTGGCGACTTTGCTATAGGCAGGAAATCGAGCGCCGCAGCCACGAAGTGGGCCGACCGAAGCGACCGGTCACTTCGGCGGCTCCTTGTTTTGTGGCGCATGGGCCCGCGGAGCCGGTTTCGCCGCAGGTCGCATTGCAGCCGCGACAGGACGCGCTGCGAGCGGGATGGCTGAATGCCGCGGCGAGTTCGGAGCATTGGCCCCCTGCACATTGGCATGGGGTGATTGACGCGCGAACCGGTGCTTCCTATCGTTTCCGGACCGCTCGCGCCCTGAGGCGCTCCCGCGAACGTCTTCGCTTTCCTAAGGACTCGCCATGTCTCTCGCCGGAGCGCTCGATTTTGCCATGGCATGGCCATTCGAGGAAGCGCGCAAGATCGTCGCGCGGGTCGAGGCGACCGGCCAGGCCGGGGTGGTGTTCGAGACGGGCTACGGGCCTTCCGGCCTGCCGCATATCGGAACTTTTGGCGAGGTCGCCCGCACGAGCATGGTGCGCCACGCGTTTCGGGTGTTGACTGAGGGTAGGATCAAAACCCGCCTCATTGCATTTTCCGACGACATGGACGGCCTTCGCAAGGTGCCGGACAATATTCCAAACAAGGAGCTTGTTGCCGCCCATCTCGGCAAGCCGCTGACCGAGGTTCCAGACCCTTTCGGCACGCATGCAAGCTTTGGCGCGCACAACAACGCGCGGCTGCGCGCTTTTCTCGATGAGTTCGGCTTCGACTACGAATTCGCTTCGGCAACGGAATACTATAGGTCCGGCCGCTTCGACGCAGCACTTCTCCACATCCTTGCCCGCTACGATAAAGTGATGGCGATCATGCTGCCGAGTTTTCGCGAGGAGCGTGCCGCAACCTATTCGCCTTTCCTGCCGATCCACCCCAGGACCGGCGTTGTGATGCAGGTGCCAATCGAAACGATCGACGCCACCGCGGGCACGCTCGGTTGGCGCGATCCGGACACGAAAGAGAGTTTCGAGACACCGGTAACTCGCGGCGCCTGCAAGCTACAATGGAAGCCCGATTGGGCGATGCGCTGGTATGCGCTCAAGGTCGACTACGAGATGGCAGGCAAGGATCTGATCGAATCGGTCAAATTATCTGGCGCGATAATGCGCGCGCTCGGCGGCACGCCGCCGGAAGGGTTCAACTATGAATTATTCCTCGATGAAAAGGGCCAAAAAATCTCCAAGTCGAAAGGCAATGGCCTGACCATCGACGAGTGGCTCGCGTATGCGAGCCCCGAAAGCCTGTCGCTTTTCATGTATCAAAAACCAACCGCCGCCAAGCGGCTCGCTTTCGACGTGATCCCGCGCACGGTCGACGATTATCTTAGCCTACTCGATGCCTACCCAAGGCAAGCGGCCAAGGAGCGTCTCGGCAACCCAGTCTGGCATATTCATTCGGGCGCGCCGCCGCCGCCCGAAATGTTGCGCGGCGCGGGTAATCAGGCGACCGCCATCACCTTCGGCATGCTGCTCAATCTCGCCGCCGCGGCGAACAGCGAAGATCCCCAGGTGGTTTGGGGTTTTCTGCGCCGCTATGCACCGGATGTTTCGGCCGCGACGCATCCGCGCCTCGACCGGCTTGTCACCTATGCGGTCCGCTATTTCCGCGCTTTCGCGCGCCCAGCGAAAAGCTTTCGCGAGCCGGACGCAATCGAGCGCGCGGCACTCGCAAATCTCGGGGCCGCTCTCGCCGCCCTGCCCCCGGGCGCCAGCGCCGAAGCGATTCAGGCCACACTTTACGATGTCGCGCGACAAATACCGCGCTACCAGGACATGAAAGCCAAGGGTGCGACAGCCGAACGGCCCGGGGTCTCGAACGATTGGTTCGCCATGCTTTATGGCGTGCTGCTCGGCGAAAGCAGGGGCCCTCGATTTGGGTCTTTCGTGGCGCTTTATGGGATCGAGGAAACCCGCCAGCTTATCGCCGATGCGCTCGCTGGCGATCTTCCGCGCAAACATGCCGCATTCCAAGTGTAAAGGTGAGACAGTACAATAATTATCAATATCTTATCTTGCGTGGTGACTGAGAGGGCGAATGGTATCCTGTTCACGCCGCCTATGTGCGTTGCAGGCCGATATGTCATCTACAATTCGACTTCTTCGAGTAAAGCAAATCAGGCTTACGGCGCGCCTCCTGCGCGCGGTTGAAGCGCTGCCAGGCGGCAATCGTCTGATGAGACGCGTGGCGGCGTCACCAATCTCCGCGCCGATTCTGAACGCCATGTTGGGGTATCATCGCGTTTTCAATAGTTTGTCGGAAGCTGCCGCCGCAGCTCGGCCCTACGCGGAAGGCGGCTTTGAACATCCAGACTACGCCAAGCTGCACATGTCACTAGCCGAGCTCCCAAGACCTAGTGATTATGCCGCACTGTTTCACATGCGAGGCCTGAAATTGGACCGAGCCAAGATTTTTGATTTTGGAGGAAGTACCGGAAATCTATTTTACCTCTACGACCGCTATTTGGACCTTCCTCCGGATTGCACCTGGCAGGTTTTTGACCTCCCCGCGTGGGTGGAAACAGGGCAAAATATAGCCGCAAATCGCGGCGAAAAGCGGCTTCGGTTTACGCGAAAATGGGAGGATGCGGCCGGGGTGGAACTCTTAATTGCATCCGGCTCTCTTCATTCCTTCGACACCCCTCTCTCCCAGATGGTGGCCGGGCTTGCCGAAAAACCGTCGCACATCCTTATAAACCGCACACCTCTGATCGACGGACCAACCAAGGCGACGGTTCAGGACGGTGGGGTGGTCAGGGTCGCATGCGTCCTCTATAACAGAACGGAATTGATTGCTGGGTTCGAGGCAATAGGATACGAAATGGTGGATCAGTGGGAAGCGGCCGAACTTTCGCTTGTCGTTATTGGAAAGCCTGAATTTTCGGCCGCTTCCTATTCCGGGCTCTATTTCCGGCTTAAGCCGAAGGTTTAAGCACGGCAAAGGGCCCGCATCTCAGCTAAGCCGGATTGGCGATCTTGCTCTCGGCATCAACGTGACCTCGACCGTGGATTTGATCTACAAGCTCGCGCCCGCCTCTTTGTGGCGCAAAGCCCAGGACAAAGGCCGGTTTGACGGCACGCCGGCCGATATCGCCGACGGTTACATCCATTTCTCGACCGCGGAGCAGGCCGAAACAACAGCCGCGAAATATTTCAGCGGCACGGGCGATTTGCTGCTTATCGCGGTCGACGCAAAACGGCTCGGCGATGGCCTGCGCTACGAGGCCTCGCGCGGCGGCGCGCCTTTTCCACATCTTTATTCAGCCCTGCCGCTCGATGCCGTGGCCTGGGCAAAACCTCTTCCGCTTTTGCCAGACGGCGGGCATGATTTCGCGGGCCTTTTTGGACTGACAGGCGAGCCAGATCCAGACTAGCCGGGGCCTTACGCGTCGGCCAATTCGAGTCTTTTTTCGATCCGCGCGAGCCTTGCCGTAACACAATCGATGCGACCGGTTGCTCGGCATGTTAGGCTTGGGTATAACCAAGATGCGTTTACATATGAGTAAAGGATGTTTCCAAGCAACCCGGTAGCGTGATCATGTCAACTAGCCGCCGCGCAACGCAACCAACGGCCGCTTGCATAGGCGCAAAACATTCGCGAAGCAGGTACAAGTTCCGGCCTCAAATTAGTGTCGAATTGATATGCTACCATCTATTAGACATGCTCGGGCGTCCTCTGTTGTTCAGGCTCGATCCCGAGGATGCGCATGAATGGGCGATTCGGGCGCTTAGAATTCTGCAAACACTTCCCCGGCGGCCGGCCCCGCGAGACGACCCTCGCCTCGCGGTCAGCGCTTTCGGCCTCGATTTTCCCAATCCCCTCGGGCTCGCGGCGGGTTTTGATAAGAATGGCGAAGTTGTCGATGCAGTATTGCGTCTGGGTTTCGGCTTCACCGAAGTAGGCACGATTACGCCACTGCCGATGGAAGGCAATCCGCGTCCGCGCCTCTATCGCCTCACCCGCGAGCAAGCGGTGATCAATCGTCTTGGCTTCCCAAGCGAAGGACATGCGGCCGTCTACGCGCGTCTAGGCGCGCGTGCGCATAGGCCCGGAATCGTCGGGATCAATCTCGGTGCCAACAAGGACTCCGGCGATCGCCCGGCCGATTATGTGCGGGGGATCGCGGCTTTCGCGGATATCGCGGATTATTTCACGATCAACATTTCGTCTCCCAACACGCCGGGATTGCGCGATTTGCAGCGCGCCGACGCGCTCGACGATCTGGTTGCGCGCGTGCTCGCCGCGCGGGACATCGCGACGGAACGGTTTGGCCGCAAGCCGGTGCTTTTAAAGATCGCGCCCGATCTTACGCTCGCCGGACTCGACGCGATTATCCATTGCGCCCGCGCGCGGAAAATCGACGGACTCATTGTCGCGAATACCACGGTCTCGCGGCCCGCGGAATTGCGCGACCCTTCGGCGAACGAACCGGGCGGCCTGTCCGGCCGGCCGCTGTTTGCGCTTTCGACGCGCATGCTGGCGCAAGCCTATCTGCGAACGGAGAATCAGTTTCCCTTGATCGGCGTTGGCGGCGTCGACAGCGCGGAAACAGCCTTCGCCAAGATCGAAGCCGGCGCAAGTCTCGTGCAACTCTACACATCTTTTGTGTTCAAAGGGCTTGCGCTCGCCGACGACATCAAGCGCGGCCTTTTGCCTCTGCTCGCGCAACACTCCTGTCGCCGGCTTGCGGATGCAACCGGCGCCGCGGCGGCGGACTGGGCCAATGGGAAACTCAACGCGGACAATTTCCGGTAGCGCCACGCTTGGCTGAGGCCGCGCGCGAGAAGAAAAAGCAGCAAGGAAAGCCACAGTCCGGCGTTGCCGAAAGGCCGCAGCAGATAGAAGCTTGCGATGTAGAGCGCGAGCGAGACGAGCATCATATTGCGCATATCGCGCGTCCAAGTCGCGCCGGCGAACACGCCGTCGAGTTCGTAGGCGAGCGCGCCCGCAAGCGGGGCCAGCGCGGCAAACAAAAGATAATCGCGGGCATAGGCCCGCACCTGTGGTTCAGTCGTAAGAAAATCGATGAAAGATTTGCCGGAAATAAGCGCCACGGCCGCCAGGCCGGCGGCAAAGGCGAACGACCAAAAGGCAGTGATACGCACCGCCGCGCGGAAACCGTGCGCATCCCTTGCGCCGATCGCTTGGCCGCACATCTGCTCGGCGGCAGTCCCGAACCCGTCGAGAAAATAAGCCGCGACGAGAATGAGATTGATCAAAATCGCGTTGCCCGCAAGAACGATATCGCCGCCGCGCGCGCCCTGCGCGGCAAAAAACGCGAAGGCAAATAGCAGCGCCGTGTTGCGGATGAAAATATCGCGATTGATCACAAACATCCGCGCGATTTTTCCGCGATCGAGCAACAGTGCGACGTCAGCCCGGAAAAGTTCGCCGTACATGCGCCACACAATAAAAAAACCAGCAAGTGCGCCCAAAACCTCGGCCGCGAGCGTGCCCGCCGCCGAACCGCGCACGCCCAGCGCCAAGCCGTACACAAGAGCGATGTTGAAGGCTATGTTGACCAGATGCATCAAGACTTGGAGGACGAGCGCTACGCCCATCCGCCCGCGTCCGACGATGGCGCCAACCACCGCGTAATTGATAAGAACAAAAGGCGCCGACCAGATCCTTATGTCGAAATAAAGCCGCGCCGCGCCGGTGACTTTGGAGCTGGCATCTAGCGCGCCAAAGCTGATCCAGGCGATCGGCGCCTGGAGCAAAATCATCGCGGCTCCGATGCAAACCGCGACGATCAGGGCGCGGATAAGCGTCGCGCGCAGCTCGGCGGCATCGCCGGCGCCGAGAGCTTGCGCGGTGAGCCCCGCCGTCCCCATGCGCAAAAAGCCGAAACTCCAAAAGATAAAATCGAAAATGACGGCCGCGGCGGCGATCGCGCCGAGAAGATATGCCTGGCCGAGCCTGCCGATGATCGCCGCGTCGGCGATGCCGAGCAACGGCGTCGACAAATGCGCGAGCGTCATTGGCAACGCAAGCCGCACCACCCGGGCGTGGCTCACGCGGGGAGGATTTGCACCGATGTTTATTGCGTCGGCGGGCACCGCGTGGCCACCGGGTCAGCGTGTGTCGCGCATATTCATGAGCCGCAGCACCAGCCACACCGGAACGACGATCGCCGCCCCCGCCAAGATATAATCAGCGACCACGCGGATCGCGTCGAAGCCCAGGCTCCAGATGCGATCGACGAGCTGCTTGACCTCGCGATAGATATCTAAGGGGCTGATGTCGAGCCACATCAGAAAAGCGCCGACGATCAGGGAAACGAAAAGGAGGCGCACAAAGACGCCGCCGGGCGAGCCGCCCAGAAAGCGGGTTAGCGCCGTCTCGTCGCGCGACGTGCGCGCGTGGGACGGGCCTGGATGTTGTCCCGCCGCCGGCCAGGCGGGCGGCGACTTCGGCGGGGAACTTTCGCCTTCGCTCATGCGGCACCTCTAAAAACGAAATCTTGGAGGCGGGAGGGCCTCGGAAAATCAGTTTGACCGATAGTTTGCGCGGCGTGTCAACATCAAGTAGTGGATCAGTTTGAGTTTCGGTTTGTGACTCTAAGAGTCCGTCTCGAAAGTTTATGAAGGATTACAGAGTTTTCTGAGAGTCCGTCTCGAAAGTTTATGAAGGATTACAGAGTTTTCTGAGCATGAACCGGATAGAGGCGAAGCGGAGGAATGTGAAGG
>JBOHJU010000039.1:0-14138 GCA_050728755.1 Methylocella sp. | reverse complement strand
ATCAAGGCGCAATGAAATGGCGCCGACACCGGCAACAGGATCGAACGGCGCGCGCCGCGCGCCTTGGCGAGTTCGATCGCGCAATGCACCGCGCTGCTCGACCCGGACACCACGACCTGGCCGCCGCCATTGTCGTTGGCGACCTCGCAGATCGCGCCGCCGCCGGTTTCATCGGCCGCTTGCTTGGCGATTGCGAGGGCCGCGTCGTAATCAAGACCGAGCAGCGCCGCCATCGCGCCGGCGCCCACCGGCACGGCCTCCTGCATGGCGAGCCCGCGCACGCGCAGCAGTTTCGCGGCCGCCCCGACGCCCAACGAGCCCGCCGCGGCGAGCGCCGAATATTCGCCGAGCGAATGGCCCGCGACAAAGCTGGCGTCCCGCGCAAGATCAAGTCCGGCCTCGGCTTCGAGCACACGGACGGCGGCGAGGCTCACCGCAAGCAAGGCCGGTTGCGCATTCGCGGTCAGGGTGAGTTCGCCCGGCGGCCCCTCGAACATGAGCATAGACAATTTCTGCCCGAGCGCATCGTCAACCTCGGCAAGAACTCGCCGCGCGTGCGAAAAAGCCTCCGCCAAGGCCTTGCCCATGCCGACTGCCTGCGATCCTTGTCCTGGAAAAACGAAGGCCTTGGACGTCCCATCCCGCATTGCTTTATACCGCGTTTCGCGCGAGCGCAGCGAGTGGCATTGCAAAATGGTCGAGTCAAGCAGCCCGCGCGGAATTCTTGCGGCCTCGCCGATTCGCCGGAGCGCGACTAGGAGATGCTCCGGCTTCGCGCAAGCCGCCTTTGCTTCCCATCCGATTCCCAACTTAGATTTTGGCAAGCAGAGCCATCTGGATGTAGAGCTACAAATTTCATTTCATTGGTGAGCGCGGCGGGAATCGAACCCGCAACCTCCTGATTAAAAGTCAGATGCTCTACCAACTGAGCTACGCGCTCCTTAGGGGGCGCGGTTGGAGTAGCCGCATCGGCACGACGGGTCAATAGATGCGAAAATCAGCCAGCATAATCGGTAAACGCGGCCTGCGCGGCGAGAGTGACCACCGAGATCAAAGTATCCGGGCCGCGGCGCGACCGGCTCGTACGCAAGCGGGCACCGAAGGAAACCCCGCGAATAGGAAAACCTGCCTCGCCTCGGGCATCGAAAAAGACATGTCCGGCTTTCCGTCCTTTGCCGCAATTTTTGCCCGCCCACCGGCCTGGATCAGCGCGCCGCCACTGTTGCCATTTGGCCACGCCGCCCTCAAAACCGGGTCCGCCATGCCTCGGTCTATTGCAAGCAAGCCCGCGCCAGCTGACTATTGCTGGAAAATAGTATCCCCGCTCTGATTCGCTTGACGCAAGTCGTTTTGCTACTCGGGAAGCACACAGTGCGCCGTCACTTACTGGCCGTGGCATACACGGCAGGGCTTTTGCTTGCCACGACGAGCGTGTCCCTGCGGGCTTATGAATACGAGCGGATTTTTGGCCAGCTCTTGGCCGGCATCGAAGGCCGCCTGGGATTTGCCGCCCCGCCGCGCGAGCTTGTTGCCTACACGGGCCGCTATGCGCCTGGCACGATTGTCATTTCGACAGAGGAACGCCGCCTTTATTACATCCTGCCGGGCAATCGAGCGGTCAAATATGGCATTGGGGTCGGCCGCCCCGGTTTCGAATGGAGCGGCACCAGGAAGGTTGCGACGAAACGCGAGTGGCCATCCTGGACGCCGCCCTCCCAGATGCTGCGCCGCCGTCCGGATCTGCCGCGTTTCATGCCGGGCGGACCCGAAAATCCGCTCGGCGCGCGGGCCATCTATCTTGGCGGCACGCTTTACCGCATCCACGGCTCGAATGAATCGCAAACGATCGGCCAGGCGGTCTCGTCCGGCTGCATTCGCATGACCAACGCGGACGTCATCGATCTCTATGACCGCGTCAAGGTTGGCACCCGCGTGGTCGTTTTGCGCTAGCGCCAATCCCGAATAGCCAGAATCGGAGGAGGATTCCCAAACCTGCTCGAAACGCGATTCATCTTGCCGGCGGGAAAGGAGGCGGCATGGTCGGCAAAACCCAATACGTGGGACTTACGGGAAAGAGCGCGTGCCCGGAAAAAGTCGAAAGGTTTTTTTCGATTCCGGCATGCTCCAACTTTCTTGATTTCGAGCTGCGGCCCTATCGATCAAATGATTGCATTTGATCAGAACGCGCCCGCCGCGGCCACCTTGGGGCCGCTCAGGCGTGAAGCCGGCGCGCCACCTCCGGCGCCAAACGCATGACACCGCGCGCCGGGCGGCGGCGGCAACGCGAAGTTTGCGCTTCGTACCGAAGTCCCTCGCCATAGGCGCCGCCCGGGACGTCCTCCCGCATGATTTCGATGGGTACGGTTTCCGGCATGGCGAAAATCTTTTATCCTCTTCACGCCTCGGGTTAGGGTGATATCGATGAGGGATGGAAGACCAGGACACCCATCGGTGCAGTTGATTATGCTGGGACGTTTCAGCAAACGGACGGCTCATCCGCGCATGGGCCGAAGTGGCGCGAATACGGCCGGCATCTTCGTTGGCCGGCGGCCTTCGTGCCCCAACCGCGGCGTAACCGGCGAGCCGTGAGAAATGGGCCGGCGATGGCGTCGATGCCGCGCCTGCGGGCGAGCGACGGCGCCGGCGGCTTCGTGCACGGTTCTGGGATTCGTGGTGAGCGGAGAACTTTTATGTCGCCTTTACGTCTTCAAAATCCGCCGCCAAATTCGTCTTGGTGGCGCCGGTATTGGGACAGCTTCAAACGCAATTTTCCTAACCGGTCCAGTGAGCAGGCCCGTTCGTTAGTGCTAGTCTTGCTGGCCTTTGTCTCGCTCTTTCTTTTGGCTCGGATCCTTTTTGCTTTCTTTGGCCTTCCAGATTAATGCCCGCGGCGGCCCTGCCGTGGTCAGTTCGAATTTTGTTTCAGGTTGGGGCAGGAATGAACATTGGCGACGCTTGGCCGTCGCGCTAAATCCGCGGGCGAGCAAATCCCCGCATGGGTGAACCGGCTCTTTCCCTAAAATTGATGCGACCAATTTTGGCGGCCGGAAACGATTGGTTGATACGCTTCTTGGGTCGATTGCCCTTAAAGGAGAATGGAGCATGGACACCAAAGCAATTGCCGCTATTTCGGGGGCGACCTTGCTCGCGCTTACCGGAACCGCTTCCGCCGGGCCAATGAATGAAATGAGCGCAGCGGCAATAATGCCGCTGCAAACACACACCGAGGCGATCGCTTATCGCTATTGGCATCATTATAGGCGCTATGGTTACCATCACAGATACTATCACAGGTATTATGGTTGGAACCCAGGAGCCGCGGCCGCGGGTACAGCGCTTGGCTTGGCTACGCTTCCCTTCGCGCTGGGCAGGGGCGGCTATTACGGGTATTACCCATATTATTACTATCAATAGGGTGACGTTTATTGCCGTGGACAGCGGGTTGCGGCGAGAGCCGCGTCATATGCGCCGCACGCAGGGGCGGTGTGGCAATATAATACGCTGATGGCACGGCCATTGCGCCCGCGCCTGGGTCTCCGAGGCGGCGGCCACGGCGGTGCTCGACGTGCGGGAATTTGTTAGCCCAAAGCCTCTCTGTTGATGAGGCCGTCCGGCAGGCACTCGAAGAGAAAGCGCGCGCTGCGGGCGTTTTGCCTGAACCGCCGGGGCGGCGCGATCAATCCCCCGCGGCAATTGCCGCGCGGCAGGCGAGCGTAAACCGAATCGTCGCGGAAATTGCGGCAATGCCGATCCTCGATGCGCGCTCCCCGCAAGAAATCATGGACGATCTTAACGCCCTATGATCGTCGTCGATAGCTCGGCCTTGATCGCCATACTTTTCGACGAACCGGAGAAGCAAGCCTTTCAAGACGTTATCACTGGTGGCGAGCGTTGCTTCACGTCGGCAGCCAATGCGCATGAGACGGCAAGCGTCTTGCGTGTGCGCCACGGTTCGCAGGCGGTCGCGTGGCTCTGGCAACTGTTGGCGGAATACGAAATTGAAATCGTCCCGTTCGACGAAGCGCAGGTGCGCGCCGCTGCCGCCGCCTTTGATCGCTACGGCAAGGGCATCCATTCCAAGGCGCGGCTCAATCTCGCTGATTGCGCCGCGTACGCGCTCGCCAAGACCATGGATTTGCCTTTGCTGTTTAAAGGCGACGACTTCACGGCAACCGACGTGCGGGCGTGTCTGTAGGTTGATCTGTGATCAAACCTCGATTGTAAGGGCCCTTGTAAGATTTTAGGCCCGAATCGTACCAAAATGTTTCACGGAAACGTTCTGGTACGATTGGCGCAGCCGGAAACGAGCCCCAGATCGTAAGTTCGCATGAGCCGGCCGTTTCACCAAGTCTGCCTATATGCTCTTTCGTCCAACCTTTGCGCCGGCGCCCTAATTGGCCTAGGATGGCGACAACGATAGCCGGAAGGGCAGGAAGGAAGCGCCATCATGCCAGGTTCTCCCGCGAAGGCCGCCGTGGCCGGACCTCGATCGGTCGCGCTGATCGGCCCTTATGGAAGCGGCAAGTCCACCCTGTTCGAGGCTTTGATGGCCGCGGCCGGCGCGCCCCTTAAACGCCCCGGCGATATTCGCAAGCGCGTCATGAGCACTGAGTTGAGGCTTGGACATTGTTCCTTTCTGGCCGACCGCTGGTCGATTGTGGATTGCCCCGGTTCGGTCGAATTCGCCTATGAGACGGAAGGAGCGCTCGCGGCGGTCGATCTCGCCATTGTGGTTTGCGAGCCCACGGCCGGCCGGGCGTCGACCGTGCCGCTCTTGCTGAAGGTGCTTGAGGAATACCGGCTCCCTCACCTTGTCTTTGTCAATAAGATCGACACGCTTGCCGGCACTTTTGACGAAACGCTCGCGGCGCTCCAGACGCATTCAAAGTACCCGCTAGCGCCACGCCAATTGCCGATCCGCGCGGGCGATGCGGTGACCGGCTACATCGATATCGTGAGCGGACGCGCCTACCGCTACGGCGCGAACCAAGGCGCGGAGCCAATCGAGATTCCCGCGCAACTCCGCGATCCCGAGAAGCAGGCGCTCGATGGGCTGGCCGAGGTGCTGGCCGACCAGGATGACGCGCTCCTGGAAAAACTGATCGAGGAAGTCGCGCCGACATCGGCGGAAATCTACCAGCAATTGCGCAAGGACCAGGCCAGCGGCACGATCGTCGAGGTCCTGCTTGGGTCGGCCGCGCGAGGACAGGGCATTTTGCCGCTTTGGAAGACGCTGCGGCATGACGTGCCGGATGCCGCCGAAACCGCCGCCCATCGCGACGTCGCGGCGGAAGGGGAGCCGCTCGTTCAGATCTTCAAGACGGTCCAGGCGGGCAAACTTTCCTATGGCCGAATTTGGCGTGGCGTGCTGCGCGACGGCGCGACGTTCGATGGAGCACGCGTCGGCGGCATACATCGTTATGCCGGCGGCGAACCGGTCAGGGCGCCGGAAGCCGATGCGGGGGAGTTGGTCGGGCTTGGCCGGCTCGAAGGGATCGCGACCGGGACGGTTCTTGGAACCCTGGGGGCAACAGGGTCGTTGCCCTATCCGCCGCCCCCGCCCCCGGTTTATGCACTCGCGATCACTGCAAAAGACCGCAAGGACGACGTCAAGCTCTCGGGCGCGTTGCAGAAGCTCGTTTCGGAGGACCCGTCCCTTAGCGTCGAGCACGTCGCGGAAACCGCCGAGACGATCTTAACGGGGCAGGGCGAAATTCATCTCAACGCGGCGCTCGAACGGCTGGCTTCGACCTACAACCTTCAGATTGCCACGGCCGCGCCGAAAATTGCGTTCAAGGAAACGATCAAGCGCCGGGTGCAGCAGCATTCCCGGCACAAACGCCAATCCGGCGGCCACGGCCAATTCGCCGACGTCAAGCTGGAGATCGAACCGCGCGGGCGCGGCGAGGGCTTTCTGTTCACAGATAAAATCGTGGGGGGCACGGTGCCGAAGCAATATATTCCGGCGGTCCGCGAAGCGGCCGAGGAGGCTATGCAAAAGGGACCGTTCGGCTATCCAGTCGTCGATATCGGGGTGACCCTGGTCGATGGGACCTTCCACGCCGTGGACAGCTCCGACATGGCTTTTAAAACCGCGACCCGCTTGGGGATCAGCGAGGGTCTCGCCAAGGCGGAGCCGGTTTTGCTCGAGCCGATTGAACACGTCACGGCGAGCGTGCCAAACATTTTCACCGCCGCGGCGCAGCGCTTGCTGACCGGGCGCCGGGGCCAAATTCTTGGCTATGCCGAGCGGCCCGGCTGGCCTGGCTGGGACGACGTCGAGGCGCTCGTGCCCGCGGCGGAGTTGCATGACTTCATCATCCAACTCCGGTCCGACACCATGGGGCTTGGCCACTATCGCCGGCGCTTCGATCATCTCGCGGAAGCACGCGGCATGACGCCGTAGGCCGGGCATTATCTGCGCTTCGCCTGATCGGCTCCTAGACCGCCTCTCTGATCCATCTTGATTTCGACATCAGAACCGAAAGATGAGGACAATGCCGGCCGCTATGAGAACGCCGCCGATGACGCGCCCAGCGTTCAGGGAGTGCACCGGCATGTTCATCAAGCCAAAGTGGTCGATGGCGAGCGAGGTGAGGAGGTTCGCCGTGATAATCAGCCCATTGACCGGCCCGGCCCCGATCTTGTCGATGAAGGCGAGCCCGGCGAAGACAGCGACCGCGCCAGTGAGCCCGGCCAGCGGTGCCCACCATGGCATGGCGCTGATTCCCTCCATCGTGGCAGCGGACGGGGTAGAACGGCAATGAGACCGGCAAAGAAGAACGCATTCAGCGTGAAGAGAACAGTTAGGGCGAGCCACGGGTTCGTCAGTGAGACTCGCAATTGTGCGCTCATCACGGCGCCGAATGCCTGTAGCGCGCCGGCGGCGATGATAAAGGGAGTAATCCAGATGGCGCTCATAAAATCGCTCCTTGTTTGCTTGCGTGATTGATTCCGGGGTCACAGCCACCAGATGCCGAACAGGATTGTTAAAAGCGTCAGCGGCGCACCGGCCTTGAAATACGCCCAAAACCCGATGGCGACGCCGCGCGCCCGCGCACGCTGCGCGTCGATCAGATTAGCGACCAATCCGACCAGCGTGAAATTACCGGCGAGCGTTGAGGCCATGGCGACGACGAGCCGAGCCCCTAGCGGGTCGCGCGAGTTGGCGATGAATCGCTTCAAGACAAGGACGGCCGGGACAGCGCCACCGTCAGCGGCAGTGGAATGGAGCCGACCCGCAACGGCGCTCCCCAGCTGGGCTGACCGGGCAAGCCGATGCAAAATGGTTTTGTCAAGAGCTTCCCCTTCGCCAGCTCTCCGCGCATCAAGGACATTTGATGCGCTTCGCTTGTACCTGTGATGCGCGCCAAATCTCGTAAGAGTTGGGCCGCGGCTGCTGACAGTAGCCCTTGTGCTCCCCGGGTCAAAGAGCCCGCTCCTGAGCTCGGTGCGCCGTCTGCAACCCGCGCCAGCGGGAGCGCGGACGCGCTCGACCGGATGAATGTCGGGGGTCACTTCACCCCTGGTCGACGCTTCGCAACACCGGCCGATTCACAAATCACTGATATCAGGCAGACATCCGGAGATTTGGTATAACGGCGAGCAGATCCTTCTTAAAATACTCATGCGCCGTGATCTCATGGTGAATCACACGGTGCAGCCGTTGGAATGCCTTGGAAAGGATGAAGGAATAGCCGGCTGAAAAGTTGGAAGTTGGCTCAACATAATTTTGAAGAAACCCTTGAAAAAAAGAAATTTCGAATATTGTGAAAAGCAAGTCGTCGTGCCATGCCTCTTTGCCCAAAATTTTCTCGTTGTCCAGCAATCGTCCCCACGCCTTAAATCCTTCAACTACCGCAAGGTAATCGCTAAAATGCGATTCATTGTTCCCTGTTCGCGGAGTATCAATTGCGTTAGCAAGACCTGAGAGGTCCAAAAGCTCCATCAATTCGGGATGGGCCGCGACGGCGACTTCAACCATCTGGCCGGCAGCGACTTGCCGCTTGATGAAGGACTCTACCGAATAGGAGTGGTAGTGCTCGCCAATTGATCCTGGATCGTAAAAGATGCGAAAGCCTTGCAGTTCTTTTGTCCGGCGGTAGGCAAATTCCCCGCCTTCAAACGCCGCCAAGCTGAAGGCGGGGCTGAAGCCATCGATCAACCAATCGGCGACAATGGCTTTCTTGACGGACAAGTTACTGGTGTAGAAAAATCGCCAGTCAAGCCACGTGTACGGTGCGAGATCCGCAAAGCCGAACTGTTCCCCGCCATGCCCTTGGATGTGAAACATAACGAAGTTGACATTAAATCCAGGGCGAAAGGGCCAGACGCACTTTCCTAGAACCGCAAACCTGTCGGATTCATAGCTTCCATGCAACCGGCTGTGAACCCGGAAAAAATCATCATTCAGAGGCTGAATATCATCGCCAATAAAAAGAATAGTATTATGTTTTGCCATCTTCACGCCGACGTTTCTTGCCTGCCCCGGACCCGCATTAGGAACACTCGTCCAGACGAGGGAGGGCATTTCCTTGCCCAAGCGTTCCAAAACGGCCGTGGTGTCGTCCGAAGATCCGTCATCCACCACTACGAACTCGAGTTCAATGCCGCCGCTGTTCCTGGCACAAGCGCCCAGACACTCTGCTAATAAGTTAGCTCGATTGTAGGTGGGGATAACGACCGAAATCGGTGCATAGACCGAATCGGCACGGAAATCGCTGTACATGATTTTCTCCGTGAGCGACCCACGCAAACCCGCCGAGCCCCGGTTTCGCCGCGCCGGCCATTTGTACGAGGCTTCAGCCGGCCTCTGGAACCCCGGGCGGCCTTACGTCGCGTCCTTCATTCAAACCATGGTAAAGGAAGTGTACAAGCGGATTGAGCCTCGCTTGCGCCACGTCTGGATAAGTAGCCAAATAGGCTTTTGCAGAGAAGAGTTGGCTAGGATCCCGCCCCTCTTGCCCACCGTGGAGCAAAAAATGGCGCAATGCCGAAGTGCTGGATTGTGCCACATCGGGATTTTGTTCTAAATACCACCCCGTGTCGAATAGTCCTGACATGGCAATGGCAAACATTTGCTGAACTTTACCTGATATAAGAAATGCTCTATCCAGACGTGGCAGAAGCCGGTAGATAAACCTCTTCTGCGAAATTTGAGTTCCGCATTGCGTACCGGCAACACCGTCGCGATGTGATTTGTCCGCGAAAATATAAGAGGCATGGCAGAAATCAATAATACCGCTCATGAGGCGGTTCTGGCTTTCAGCGATCGCTTCCAAAGCCTGTACATTCAGGCTCGCAGCGGTCGGCGCGCAATTCGATTGATGCCTCCAAAAGCCGGCGGCAAGAGACCGTCGTAAATGTAACTTGTGTATTTGTAAACCGTCATTGTTCGCGCTACTCGCCGCTAAACTTGCTAAAAGGCGCCCATTTGCATTCTTTTCAAGCGTGAGCTGCTCTTCGAGTTGCAAATTTCGACTGACCTGCTCTTCGAGACGCTGACCCGCCTTGGCTAGTTCATAATTTAACCCTTCCAATCGAGCGTCGTGCTCCACGGCTAGCGCGGCCTTTTCTTGCTTCAACTGGTCAATGGTGGAAATCGAAGCCGCGTAGGCCGCGAAAATATGCTGTGAAGATCGTTGTTCGACGGCCAAATGTTCCTGTGATGTCAATGCAATAGCATTAGATTGTTCAAGAAGGCATTTTAATTGCCGCTCGGAATCAATTTTGAGGCTTACTTCTTGTTCAAGCCGTGCGGAGTTATCCTTTGTATGGCTCAACTCATCTTCCAGATTACTCCTCTGCTGCAGTGCTTCACTGAGCCTCTGTTCAGTGTCCCAGAGCCGCGTTTGCGCTTCGCGTAGCGCGCCTTCGAGGCTCGCGGCTTTCTGTTCCAGTACCGCAAATTCGGCTTCGTTCGCGGCACCAAGCTTTTCTATCTCGCTTGCTCTTTGGGCGTTCGCGTCGGTTGCTTCCATCAGGCGCTGATCACGCTCCGCGAAGACGGAAGCCAAATTAGACGACACCCGGTCGAAGTCAGCCCTTACCTGATCGAGCTTCTGCAGCACCTTCTGCCCAACAGGATCCGTTTGGAGTTTTTGTAGGCTGCCGTAGGCATCTTTGGTCCAGCCGGGGACGTTCGAATGACTCAGAAACTCGTTGTCGCCAAACATATTCCGGCGTAGTCCGCGATCGAGATAAATGTCGACCTGCCGTTCGGCTTTAGGAGACCGCCGAGGGAACGTAAGCCCAATTTCCTTGGAACACTGATCAACAACTGAGCGCCAATCGCCGAGTAGAGCCTCGTAGGCAATGAATGCACGAGGGAGATCACGTGTCCAAAATTCTGCGTCCAGGACATGCCGGGTCCACACAAGCAGGCTTTCCTGGACGGGTAGGTTGTCGCGCTTTCTCAGAGACGATGCGACTTCCATAGGATTGCGGAATGGAGTGACGATCTTGATGGTTGCGTCGAGAAGCGTGGCAACCTCGCGCCAAACCGGCACGAAACGGCAAATACGGGGATCTTTGACGACAATAAGCGCGGCGTCCTCATATTCTTCGCGAACAATTTCCGCAATGCGCGCGGCAAAAGTATGAGCCAAAGCGGATTTGAAAAAATCCTCGCTCAACGCGTTCCAGTCGTACCAGTGGCTACCGATCTCCTTCAGCATTTTGTCGTGTTCGGCAATTAGACGCACCGACTCGAAATGCCCCTTTTCGTTGCCGCAACCACCGCTCAGTAAATTACGAGGCAGTGCGGCGCCAAGCATTGCAAACGTGTTGGTATAGGCGGATGTGCCGCTGCGATGCATGCCGAGGACGAGCAAAAGCGTCCGGCGCGGACGCGGCTCGAATGTGGCCGCCTCGCCGTCTCCGCCAGAAATCCCGGCCTTTTTGGGTTGCGCGTTCCCCTGCGATCTTTTTGAAAGAGATTTCTTAGATGCCACGCGTTCTCTCTCGCTTATTGATTTGTAGGGCAGTGTTCTCACGCAAAAGTCTACAATGACGGCTCTGCCAAAATGTGTCTTAACACCTTTGCTCTGCTCCAAAATCGGGCGCCGAGAAAAATTAAGGCCCCAGCGGGGCCCTCGCCTTGCGCCTTTCCAGACCAAAATCCGGTTAAGGGGCGACAAGTTCATTTCGGAATCTGCCGCATCGCCATCGACCAACTGCGATCATAAGCTTGGGCAATTGTTTCGGCCGAAAAACGATCTAGAATATCCTCGCGCCTCCACATCGCATTTTCGGAATATTCCGTCAATCTTTCCCGGAACTCAATGAAAGATTGCCAGTTCAGTTCGGCATTTCCCCATTCGCCGATGATCATCCCCGACTTGTACTCGTTCAAGATCAAAGCGATGTCGCCAACGTCGGTCGCCAGCACAGGCTTGCCAAAAGCCAGCGCCTCCAACATCGCGATCGGCAAACCTTCAAAAGCTGAGAGGATGACAAGGCCGTCGATCAAGTTCATCACCTCGCCGGAATGGTTGTATCTCCGTAGCCGACTGACGCTATAAAGCCGGTTCGACGCGACGTATTCATCGCAGGCCTCCCCCAGCTCCCCGTCTCCGACCAACATGAAATGGTCCTCGTACCCAACGTCGCGTGCCCGGCGGGCGAGGTCCAGAAAATCAAGCGGACGCTTTTGCGGCGTCAGACGTCCAATGAATGCGAACACATGTTGATTGTCCGCAATACCCTTGCCGCGCCTCCTTTCAAGTTGCCGCTCCCTGTCGGCAAGTTCGGCTCGCAAGCGATCCGAATTAATGCAGGAATTAATGAAGTCGACTCGGTTTTTGGGTATTCGGAAATCCGAAAGAAATTTACGCAGGATACCTTCATTTGCAGCGATGAACCTATCAAACGATTGAATACCTCTTGTGGTGTAATACTCTACCCATCCAACATCTGTATCATATACTTGTTGATCGATGACCGCCGTCTTGCCGAATACGCGCCGGAAATGAAGAGCGCCGCTTGCCAACCAAGGAGAACCATTGCAGATGTAGACGACATCGGGCCGGAAAGAGTCCTTGATCGCCTCCAACAAAACGATGTGCCGATCGGCATTGGCAACTTCCGCAAGGTCCAAGCAGGGTACTTGTATTTCGTCGAGTTGATGGTGCAGGCTGTCTTGGTGCGCGGCCAAGCGCTCTGACGTCACGACGAGGAAATCATACTTGTTTTTCAACGCGCGAAGTATTTCAACAGTATTACGCTCGACGCCCCCAAGCGCCATAAAGATTGGGAAGACGAGACATCGAGGTCGTCCAGAAGACGCGGGCAGCGTGGGTAAGTTCAATGGCCGTGCCGTTATTCTTGCGAAAGCGCGAGTCAGCCCCGCCCCCACGATGATATCAGCCCCCTCCCACCGCACATCTTCGAAGCCTGGAAGGGTTCTTAGGTCGATTTTCCGCAAAGTCTCACTATGAAAAGGAGGAACATGCCGTACGAGTCTTCCGCGTCGAGCATGAATTGACTGTCCCGATGCAAGTGGATCTTTGATCGCTCGGGAGATGACATTTGCCTTGACGCTTTCGGCATAAACGAATGGAAGCTCCTCGAGAGTTTCCGACAAGAATACGAAATCGTAGTCTTCCTGGGTAAGACAAAGGGCGGCATTGGCCAAGGCTCTAGACGCATAACCGGCCTCCTTCAGGGGCAGCGATATTATGCCGTGGTCCGCGCCGGTTTGACCTACGTCCGCACTGCTGCCGTTCCAGAAACGTACGTCGGCCAGGTCATGCGCCTCCGCGTCAGAGCGTCCAATGTCGCGATCTCGTATATAATAGCCTAAATATCGATTGCTTCGCAAGGCAACAATTGTTGATGGGTCTTTCTCGATCCAGGGATAATCTTCAAGAAGCCAAGCGAACAACCTGACCGCTTCGCCGTTGACATGCGGCGATTGCTCTTTAATTGTATTTTTGGCGTGTACTCTATATTTGGTCAGCGGGTGCGCCAAAAAAATAGCTTTGCCCTCGAGGCAAGCGCGTAAGGCGAAATCCCAGTCGTGACACCATCGAAGATCACGAAATCCGCCGAGCTTCCTGTACAAGTCCTTCGTGAACAGCATATTGCTCGTGGTGGCTATAATGTTCTGTGAGCAAAGGACTCGAAAAAAATTGAACTCTTTGTTGATATTTATGTTTTGCAGCTCGAATGGAAGCGGGTACTCGGGTTCGAAATGACCCCTCTTCGTTCCAATTATCGAAGAAGATTCGTCCATGATCAAGATGGTTCCCGCGACAAAATTGCACTTCTGACTTCTCGCTATATCATGGACGAGGTCAAACCTGTTCGCGCAAAATTGGTCGTCGGAATTCAACACGGCTATCCATGGACCGGCGGCCGCGTGACACAATTGATTGAGCCGCTCGTGCGCACCCACATTTCCGCCTGGTCCCCCGGGCAGCAGCTTGACCAGGGGGCCATATTGCCGCGAAATTGTCTGGACGAGTTCCGCTGATCCATCGGTTGACCCGTCGTCAACGACTAAGACTTCTTGAACGAGTCTACTGCCTAGCGCTGATTCGACTGCTTCTCTTATATAATGTTTGTGGTTATACACAGGTATGACAACACTAAACATGGGCCCCGCCAGGGCTTTGCCAAAAGACGAGAGTGCGTAACATCAATCGCAAAACTCGGCAAGAGATGATTTGATAGACATGATCCGGCAGATATAGCGTCAAAAGCTAGCTATCTAGGGAATGTCAATTGGGCGCGGTCGGCCCTGGTCTCGCGTGTTCCAGTTCGATAATGAGTCACTTCGATAATGAGTCACAACGACATGAGCGAAATTACAACATCGCATCTGGCTGAAATGGTCTGGCGCGAAGCGATGGACTGGGGCAACAATGTTGCCGAGAGTTATTATCGTCGCGCCGCAGAAGGTATGGACCGCCTATGGGCCAAGCTTATCTGGCCGATCCTCTCCCGCCACACAATCGATTTGTCGGATACGATCGACTTTGCATGCGGTTACGGGCGAAACGCCAAGATGTTAGAGTCCGTCTCGAAAGTTTATGAAGGATTACAGAGTTTTCTGAGCATGAACCGGATAGAGGCGAAGCGGAGGAATGTGAAGGCGCTGTGGTTGCGGTTTTCCCAATCCTTGGCCAATCTGCGGC
>JBOHJU010000038.1:0-14191 GCA_050728755.1 Methylocella sp. | reverse complement strand
CTTCGAGCCCTCCTCAGGATGAGGGCTTTGGCACGCGCCAACGAGGGAAAGATAGCCACCTCTTGCCGCATTAACATGCTCAAGATCCCTCATCCTGAGGAGGCCGCGAAGCGGCCGTCTCGAAGGACGAGGGATCGCTCGCCGGCTTTCGAGGCTTTTTTTTTCCGCTTAGCGAGCGCGGATAATTTTGCAAAGTCCCCCCGCATCATGGCTTCCTTCTTGGTGCGCGACCAGCCCTTGATGCGGCGCTCCGCCGCGACCGCCTCATCGGCGCGCTCGTAATATTCGCTAAACACAAGTTCGACCGGCAGGCGGCCTTCCGTATAGCAGCCCTTTATGAGACCATGCGCATGCTCGCTCACCCGCTCTTCGACGGACCTTCGCGTGATGCAGGTGTAATAGCTGCCATCGGCGCAGCGCAGAATGTAAATGGTGGCGCCTTGCGTCACAGCCCTCGCCCTTCGAGACGCTTGCTTCGCAAGTTCCTCAGGATGAGGGCTTTGGAGGTCGCTCGCAATCGCAATTATGGCACTCCCACCCGCTGAATTTCCCACTCCAAGGCTATCCCGCATGTTTCCAGGACGCGAGCGCGGACAAGCTTGCCCAAATTTTCGAGATCCGCCGCGCGCGCGGCGCCGCGATTGATCAGGAAATTGCAATGAAGCTTTGACACCTGCGCGTCGCCGACGACAAGTCCGCGGCAGCCCGCCTTGTCGATCAGCTCCCAGGCCTTGTGCCCCGGCGGGTTTTTGAAGGTCGAGCCGCCGGTGCGGGTGTTGACGGGCTGCGTTTCCGCGCGGGCTTTGGTGATCTCCATCATTTCCGCAAGGATCGCTTGGCTGCCGCCGGGGCTGCCTGCAAAAACCGCGCTCGTGAAAATTACGCCCGCCGCCGCGCTGCAGTGGCGATAGGAAAATCCCATGTCCGCGTTGGAAAACTCGACGATATTGCCTTTGCGGCCGACGCCCCGGCAGGAGACAAGAACGTCTTTCGTCTCGGCGCCATAGGCTCCGGCATTCATCCTTAGCGCGCCGCCTATGGTGCCAGGGATGCCGCGAAAAAACGAAAGTCCCGCGAGGCCTGCCTTGGCGGCGGCGGAGCTCAGTTTCACGTCCGGCGCGCCCGCGCCCGCGCGCAACAAAAGACCCTCGGCTTCGAGGCCCTGAAAAGCTTTGCCCAAGCGGATCACGGCGCCTTCAATGCCGCCGTCGCGCACCAGAATGTTGGAGCCAGCGCCTAGCGCCAGAACCGGAATCGCGGGGTCGAGGTGGCTAAGAAAATACGAAAGATCGTTCTCGTCCGCGGGCTCGAACAGCACTTGCGCCGGGCCGCCGGTCCTGAACCAAGACAAAGGGGCCATCGGCGCGTTGCCCACGAGAGATCCGTGCAGCTTTGGCATTTGCGCGGCGAGTTTTGGCGCGATGTCAAAAAGGATCGCGGGGCTTTCCCTATGCGGGGACAGCGGCATCGAGCCCCGTTTCCGCCGCGAGCTGGCCTGGCAGCGCGTGCGCCCATTGCGTGATATTGCCGGCGCCGAGGAAGACAATGTAGTCGCCGGGCTTGGCGAGCGTGCGAATCAGCGGCGCCAAATCCTCCGGCCGATTTAGGCCTAGCACATGGGCGTGTCCGTGCGCCTTCAACGCGGCGACAAGGGAATCGCGATCGGCGCCTTCGATCGGCGCTTCGCCGGCCGGATAGACATCGGCGACGACCACCGTATCGGCATCGTCGAACGCGCCCGCAAAACCGTCGAAGAGCGAATGGAGGCGCGTGTAGCGATGCGGCTGCACGATGGCGATGACACGGGCCTCGGTGGACGCGCGAGCAGCGCGGAGCACAGCGGCGATTTCGACAGGATGGTGGCCATAATCGTCGAAAATGGTTGCGCCGTTCCAATACCCGGTGCGGGTAAAGCGGCGCTTGACGCCGCCGAACGCGACGAGCGCCTTCCTGATCGTCTCCGCGCTCATACCGAGCCGATGCGCGACGGCGAGCGCGGCCGTCGCGTTCAGCGCGTTGTGACGGCCGGGCATCGGCATGACGATGTTTTCAAGCACGGTCTCGGTGCCGCTCTCGCGGTCGCGAATAATTGCCGCAAAGCGCGAAACGCCATTGCCGAGGTCGAGGCCGGCGAGCCTGACATCGGCCTGTGGGTCTTCACCATAGGTGATGACGCGCCGGTCCTCGATCCTGGACGCAACCTCTCGCACCGCGGGATGGTCGAGACACATGACCGCGAAGCCGTAGAAGGGTATGTTTTCGACAAAAGCGCGAAATGCCTCCTTGATTGCCTCGAACGTCCCGAAATGATCGAGATGTTCCGGGTCGATATTGGTGACGACCGCTATGTCGGCGGGAAGTTTGAGGAAAGTGCCATCGCTTTCGTCGGCCTCGACCACCATCCAGTCCCCGGCTCCTAACCGCGCGTTGGTTCCGTAGGCGTTGACGATGCCGCCATTGATGACGGTCGGATCGAATTTGCCAGCTTCGAGCAACGCCGCGACGAGGGAGGTGGTGGTTGTCTTGCCGTGTGTCCCGGCGATGGCGACGCATTGCTTGAGGCGCATGAGCTCAGCGAGCATTTCCGCGCGGCGAACAATGGGCAGGCGTTTCTGTCGCGCGGCAATGAGCTCGGGGTTGTCGCGCTTGATCGCGGTCGAGACCACGACGACTTGCGCTGCCCCAAGTTGTTTCCCATTGTGACCGATATGGATGAGCGCGCCTTTGCCGCGCAGCCGCAGGACGTTGGCATTCTCGACGGTGTCGGAGCCTTGGACTTGATAACCGAGATTTAGCAAAACCTCGGCGATGCCGGACATGCCTATGCCGCCGATTCCGACAAAATGAATGGGGCCTAGTTTATCTGGCAATTTCATGGATTTTTGTCCTTGTCGCGCATCAGGCCTTGCACCAGGCCGGCAAGCCGTTCGGCGGCATCGGCGATGCCGGCCCGCTTCGCCGCCGCGGCGCGGCGCGCGAGAGAGGTCATATCGCCCTGCGCTTTGACAAGAGCAGTCGCCAGCCATTGCGGCGAAAATGCGCTCTGCGCGACGACAATGGCGGCTCCGGTCGCCGCGAACTGTTTCGCATTGGCGGTCTGATCCTGATCGAGCGCGTGCGGAAGCGGCACAAGGATGGCGGGCCGCCCAATCACGGCGAGTTCCGCCACGGTCGAAGCCCCGGCGCGGGCAATGACGAGATGGGCTTGCGCGATCCGCCCCGGCAAACCGGAAAAGAAAGAGCGGACTTCGGCATCGACGCCAAGGCGCCGGTAGACGTCGCACACCCTTTCTTCGTCCTCCACGCGCGCCTGCTGAACGACGACGAGTTTTTGCCGAGCGGCTTCGGGCATGAGTTCGATCGCGGCGGGCACTATGTCCGAAAAAATTTTGGCGCCCTGCGAACCGCCGGTAACGAGGATCCGCAGTGTCCCATCGGCAAAATCCGGGAAGGCTGCCCGCGCGTCGATCACCATCGGACGAACCGGGTTACCGGTCAAATGCGTCTTTGAGGCCATGGTCTCGGGGAGGCCGCCAAGTACCTCGAAACTTTTGGCGATCGCGTCGACCCTCGAAGCGAGAAACCGGTTGGCGCGGCCGATCACGGCATTCCCTTCGTGCAAAAGGGTTGGCACGCGGAGCTGCGCGGCAGCCAGCACCGGCGGCACGGAGGGGTAGCCGCCAAAGCCAATTACCACGCGGGGTTGGATGCGTTTGATAAGCCCCCGCGCGGCAACCGTTCCCCGGATTAGCGTGAAAATCGCCGTCGCGCGGGAAACCACGGCGCCGACGCTCGGTGTCGCGGCCGCGATCCTGTGAATGGCATGCGCGGGAAAATCGGCACCGAATTTCGCCATCCGCTCGTCGGTGACAAGATGAACTTCGATGCCGCGCGCGGCAAGCGCTTGGCTTAGGGCCGCCGCCGGAAACAAATGGCCGCCGGTGCCGCCCGCCGCGACCACAACCGGACAGCGGCCGCTCATGGCAAAGCTTCGGCCCCGGCGCCCGCAAGGATCGCCGCACCCGGCCGCTTCCGCATGACCGCGATCAACAAGCCGATCGCGAGCCCCAAGGAAATGAGCGAGGAGCCGCCGTAGGAAATAAATGGCAAGGTCATGCCCTTGGCCGGTATGAGATGAACGTTGACCGCCATGTTGATCGCGCTTTGGAGGCCGAAAAGCATTACCAGTCCAGCCGCGGCGAAGCGGCAAAAACGGTTCTCATTGCGCGCCGCCATGAACAAGCCACGCAATACGATGAAGGCGAAAATTGCAGCGATCAGGAGGCAGGCGAGAACACCGAATTCCTCTCCCGTAACGGCGAAGATGAAATCGGTATGGGCATCCGGAAGAATGCGCTTGATTGTCCCTTCGCCCGGCCCCTTGCCGAACCAGCCGCCGGACAGGAAGCTATCGAGCGCGGTGTCCACCTGGAACGTATCCGCCATGCCGCCGCCAGCGCCTGGGTCGATGAATTTAACAACGCGGGCGCGTACATGCGGCACCAGTTCATAAGCTAGCAGCGCGCCGCCCACGCCAGCTCCGCCAATGCCCGCCACGCAGAACCAATGTTGCCCGGCCACGACGAAAAGCGCCGCCCAGACCAACGTGACAAGCATTGTCTGGCCAAAATCAGGTTGCAGAATCAAAGGTACGATGGTCGCCAACAACAAGAGGACGGCGAGAAGGTTGGCTGGAACATCGCGTCGCTTGCCGGCTTCCGAAAAGGTCCACGCCACGAGAACGACAAACGCCGGCTTCAGGAACTCCGAAGGCTGGACACCAAAAATCCACCGCCGCGATCCCTTGATTTCCTGGCCATATAGCAGCGCCGCGACGATCAGGGCCATCGCCACCAAAAACACGAAAAGCGCGACCCGGCGCACTTGCCGCGGCGACAGAAACGAAGTTGCGACGAGGACCGCGACCGCAGGGATCAGGAACAGAACCTGACGGTTTACGAAATGGAAGGTCGAAAGGCCGAGCCGCTCCGCGACCGGCGGGCTTGCCGCCATCGTTAGCACGAGTCCGGACACCATCAACGCGGCCACCGACGCAAGGATCCAGCGATCGATTGTCCACCACCAGTTCGCCAGGGCCGAACGTTCCGCGCGCGATACCATTGTGTCCCCCTCAGTCCGGTTTTTCGCCGCCGAGCAAAGCCTGGACGAGCGTGCGAAATCGATCGCCGCGCTTCTCGAAATCCGGAAATTGATCGAACGACGCGCAGGCCGGCGAAAGAAGCACGATTGGTTCTGCGAGCTGGCTCGCAAGTGCATCGCGCGCAGCCGCCGGAACCGCTCCTTCGAGCGTGCCGCAGCTCTTATAGGGAAACGAATCCCCGATCGTTTGCGCGAAAGTCTCGCTCGCCTCGCCGATCAGATAAGCCTTGACCACTCTGCCGAACAAGGGGCGCAGCGGTTCGATGCCGCCCTCTTTCGCCCTGCCGCCGATGATCCAAAACACTTTGTCGAATGATCGGAGCGCCTTTTCGGCAGCATCGGCGTTGGTCGCCTTCGAATCATTGATAAAGAGGACCTTCCCCTTCCGGCCCACTTCCTCCAAACGATGCGGCAGTCCGGGAAAACTTCGTAGGCCTTGCGCGACGCGTTCGAGATCAAACCCGAGCGGCCCGAGCGCGGCGATGGCGGCGGCGGCATTCTGGCCATTGTGCTCGCCGCGCAACGAGGCAATTCCGGCAAGGCCGGCGATTCGTGCCGAGCAGCCCTTGCCCCGCCGCATGAGACAGCCGCTGTCGAGAACTATGCCTTCTTCGATCGCGGTTTTGGTCACTGAAACACATACCGTCTTTCTGCCTGCTTTCAAGCGTTCGGCGGCAATGCCACCGGTGAGACCGTCGTCGATTCCGATCACTGCGAGATCGGCATTTTCCACCAGCCTTTTTTTGATCGCGGCATAATTTTCCATCGTGCCGTGGCGGTCCAGGTGATCTGGCGTGATATTCAGAAGCACGCCCACGGATGGATCGAGCGAGGGCGCGAGAGCGATCTGAAACGAAGAGCACTCGACGACATGAACGCGCTCTTGCGAGGGCGGCGCCAAGGCGAGGATCGGGATGCCGATATTGCCGCCAATCTCGACTGCGAAACCGAAGCTCCGGAAAAGATGCGCGACGAGCGCCGCCGTCGTGGATTTCCCATTTGTGCCGGTAATCGCCACGAAAGGCGAGCCCGGCGCGATTTTTTGTCGCTCGCGGCAAAATAATTCTATGTCGCCGATAATTTCCACGTCGGCCTGCCTCGCCTTAAGCACGGTCCAATGCGGCGCCGGATGCGTTAACGGTACGCCGGGCGAAAGGACAAGCGAGGCAAAATTCCGCCAGTCCGCAAGCGCAAGATTTTCGATCCTGAGACCCGCCGCACGGGCCTTCTCTCGCGCGTGCTCGTTATCGTCCCAGACGGCAACACTGGCGCCGCCCGCGACCAGGGCATGGGCCGTGATAAAACCCGAGTTGCCTAGTCCAAACACGGCCGCGTGCTTGCCATTGAACGAAGTGACAGGCGTCATCGTCACCTCAGTTTCAAGGTGGAGAGACCGACCAGCGCGAGCACGAAAGCGATAATCCAAAAGCGCACCACGACTTGCGGCTCGGACCAGCCAAGCTGCTCGAAATGGTGATGGATGGGCGCCATCTTGAAGACCCGCTTGCCGGTGAGCTTAAAGGACACGACTTGGACGATAACCGACATGGTCTCGAGAACGAAGAGACCGCCGACGATGGCAAGAACGATCTCGTGCTTGACGGCGACCGCTATCGTGCCGAGCGCACCGCCGAGCGCGAGCGAACCTGTATCACCCATGAAGATCTGCGCGGGCGGCGCGTTGAACCAAAGAAAGCCCAAACCGGCGCCGATCAGGGCGCCGCAAACGACGGCGAGCTCGCCCGCGCCGGGAACGAAGTTAATCCCCAGGTAACTCGAGAATATCGCGTTGCCGGCGAGGTAAGCGATGATCCCGAAGGCCGCCGCGGCAATCATCACCGGCACGATCGCGAGGCCGTCGAGGCCATCCGTGAGATTGACCGCGTTGCCGGCGGAAACGATCACGAAAGACCCGAAGGCGAGAAAAAAAACGCCGAGGTCGGCGACGTAACCATTGATCGCCGGCAGGGCGAGGCCCGTCGTGTGCGCTGTTCCAAGTTTCATCATCGCGAAGCAGGCGGTCATGGCGATCGCCACTTCAAAGGTGAGCCGCCGACGGCCAGAAAAGCCCTTTTGCGTCTGTTTCGTGACCTTCAATAAATCATCGTAAAAGCCGATCGCGCCGAAACCTCCCGTCACCACCAGCACGATCCAGACAAAATGATTGCGCAGATTCGCCCAGAGCAGGGTGGAGACGATGAGACCCGACAAGATCATCAAGCCGCCCATCGTTGGCGTCCCGCTCTTCGTCAGGAGATGCGATGGCGGTCCGTCGTCGCGAATTGGCTGGCCCTTGCCTTGTTTCAGGCGCAAGGCCGCGATGATGCTGGGCCCGAAGAAGAACACGAAGAAGAGCGCCGTCGCGGTGGCGCCGCCGGTCCGGAAAGTAATATAACGAAACAGGTTGAGCGGCCCGAAAATGCTTGAGTAATGGGCAAGCAAAGTGAGCATTTCAGGGTCCTTGATGACTTTGCGCGGAATTTTCCGGCCTGGCGCTTTCCTTGAGAGCGTCGACGATCGCGCTCATCCGGCTGCCGTTCGATCCCTTGACGATCACCATGTCGCCGCTTTGCACCGCCGCCACGACGGCCGCCGCAAGGTCGCTTGCGCGGTCGCGCCAGGCCCCTTGCAAATGACCGGGCAAAGCCTCGAACAGATGTTTCATCAAAGGACCGGCCGCGAAGACGAGATCGATGTGATTGGCTACGGCATCGCCGGCGAGTTCGGCATGCATCGCGGCGCCTTTGTCGCCGAGTTCCAGCATGTCGCCGAGGACCGCGATGCGGCGTCCCTTACCCGGCAAGGGAACGGCGCCGGCAACGGCGATCGCCGCGCGCATCGACGCCGGATTGGCATTGTAGCTCTCGTCGACCAGAGTAAAAGGGCCATTTTTGGCGGATAGGCACAGTCTCTCGCCGCGGCCCGGTTGCGCCGAGAAATGCGCGAGCGTGCCAGCGGCAAGCTCGATGTCGACACCAAAAGCCTTTGCGGTTAGGAGCACCGCGAGCGAGTTCATTGCGAGGTGGCGGCCGGGTGCGCCGAGACGATAGGTCAGCCGATGGCCGCAGACTTCCGCCTGCACAATGGAATGGTCCGCGCCAAGCGTCACGCTCATCAGCTTCGCGTCGGCTTGCGCATGTTCGCCGAAGCTCGCAACGTGACCGGCGGGCGAGGCCTTGGCATGGGCAAGGAGACGCTCAAATTCGGCGATGTCGCGATTGAGGATAGCCACGCCTCCCTGAACAAGGCCTGAAAAAATCTCCGCCTTGGCGTCTGCTATGTCATCCAGGCTTTCGAAATATTCGAGATGAACAGGAGCTATTGTCGTTATGATCGCGACATGGGGGCGTACCAGCGCGGAAAGAGGTTTGATTTCGCCTTGGTGGTTCATGCCGATTTCGTAGATTCCGAACCTTGTATGTCTCGGCATTCGCGCCAGAGTGAGCGGCACGCCCCAATGATTGTTGTACGACGCAACCGGAGCGTGGGAAGCCCCCGCTTGGGCGAGCGCGAGCCGCAACGCTTCTTTCGTCGATGTCTTGCCGGCCGAACCGGTAACCGCAACAATGCGGGCTGCCGAGCGCTCCCGCGCGGCGGCGCCCAGACGTTGCAGCGCGGCGAGAACATCGGACACGACATAGAGGGGCCCGAATGGCTTCAGCACCTCGGCATGGACTTCGTCGACGACCGCCGCGACGGCACCCTTTTCGAAGGCCGCGCCGGCATAATCATGGCCGTCCGAGCTCGGTCCCTTGATGGCAAAGAAAAGGTTGCCTTTCTGGAGCGTGCGCGTGTCGATGGAAATTCCGGTGGCGCCGCCGCGCGGCACGGCGCCGCTTACCCGCGCCGCGAGCGGGCCAACGAGACCGAGACTCGTCCACAGGAAGCTGTCCGCGGCGCCATTGCTCATGGGGAAAGATCTTTTAGCAGCTCGCGCACGCAGCCGGAGTCGGAGAAGGGCAACGTCCTGCCGCCGGCGATCTGGCCGGTCTCATGCCCCTTGCCGGCAATGAGAAGACCATCGTTTGGGCCGAGCATCGCAAGGGCCCGGGCGATCGCCAAAGCCCTGTCGCCGATCTCCTCGACATTATCGAAGCCGTTCGTGCCGAGAAGGATCGCCTGGCGGATCGCCGCTGGATCCTCCGAGCGGGGATTGTCGTCGGTGATGATGACCCGATCCGCCAGCCGCGCCGCCACCTCGCCCATGAGCGGCCTTTTTCCGGCATCGCGATCGCCGCCGCAGCCAAACACCACGATGAGGTTTTCGCGCACAAGCGGCCGCAGTGCCTTGAGGGTTTTTTCGAGCGCGTCCGGCTTATGCGCGTAATCGACAAAAATGGGGGCGCCCCTGCGGCGGCCGACGAGTTCGAGACGGCCGGGCGCGCCTTCGAGCTTTTCGAGCGCCGCAAAGACGGCACCTGGAGAGCTACCCGTGGCATTGCAAAGACCGGCGGCGACAAGCGCGTTCGACACCTGAAACGAACCGGCAAGCGGAAGAAGGAGCGCGAAGGTCTCCTTTCCATGGGCAATTTTGATCCGCGTCGAAAAATTCTCGGCCTCGCTTTCGAGGAGGCGCACGGCCGTGCCTTTCAAGCCGGTCGAGATGACGCGCAGGCCGCGCTTTTCGCAGACCGCAACGACCTTCGCCGCCACGCTGCTGTCGGCATCGACTACGGCCGGCTGGCCGTGGGTAAGCAGTCGGTTGAACAATTGCAATTTCGCCGCGAGATATTCGTCCAGCGTTGCGTGATAGTCGAGATGGTCGCGCGAGAAATTGGTGAAGGCTCCGGCACGGAGGCGGACGCCGTCGAGCCGGCGTTGCAGAATGCCATGCGACGAAGCCTCCAGAGCGAGATGGGTTACTCCGCCGCCTGCTAGTCCGTCCAGGATTTTGTGCAAGGTCACCGGATCCGGCGTGGTCAGCGAGCCCGGGATCGACCCTGAAGGCGCGACCACGCCGAGCGTTCCAAGCGAAGCGGCCTTGGCGCCGAGCGCGGCCCAAATCTGACGCACAAAATCGGCGACCGAGGTCTTGCCGCTCGTTCCGGTGACCGCGACGATCACCTCTGGCTGGCGCGGGTAGATGCGCGCCGACGCGTGCGCCAAGGCGCTCCGGACGTCCGAGGTCTTGACAAAGGCGGCCGTCCCTAGGGGGCCCGCGGGAGCACGCTCGGCGACGATTGCGACGGCGCCGCGGCGGACCGCTTGCGGCGCGAAGCCGAGGCCGTCCGTTTTTGTTCCCGGCAGCGCGAAAAAAACCATATCGGCGGTCACCGCGCGGCTGTCGGCGCTGATGCCCTTGATCTCGCGTCGGGCCAAGGCTTCCGGAAGATCGGCCCGCGGAAACAATTCTGCGAGGCGCATCAATGACTGCCTCCGCCATGAGCCGGCACATTCGCCTCCGCAAACCCGAGTTTTGCCAGGAGCGGGAAGGGTTGCGGGGGCAGATCGATGCGTGGTGGAAGCCCCAGCAAAGGCCCCGTCCGTTCGATGATCTTGCCGGTGACCGGACCCGCGTTCCAGGCGGCGGTACGGTATCCGGCGGTTTCGGGCAGCCCTTGCGGCTCGTCCAAGAGCGTCAGAAAGAGATATCTGGGCTTGTCGGCCGGAAGAACCGCCATGAACGTCGTGAGAACCTTATTGTTGGAATAATGGCCATGGACGATTTTATCCGCGGTGCCTGTCTTGCCGCCGACGAAATAGCCCTTGATATCGGCTATTCTCGCCGTGCCGACTTCCGCGTTGAGCCGCATTAAATAGCGCAAGGCCTCCGACGTTTCCGGCTTAACGACGCGCGGCGCGTCCTTCTTGGCTTCTTCCTCGCTCCGCTTCAAAAAGGTCGGAACAACGAGGAGTCCGCCATTCATCAGCGCGCCGACGGCCATCATCGCCTGCAAGGGAGCAACATTGAGGCCCTGTCCGAACGCAATGGTCATCGTATTGAGTTCGCCCCAATTTTTCGGAACAAGCGGCTCGGCGGACTCCGGCAGCTCGGTGTGCAGGCGGCTAAGCTGCCCCATTTTGCCCAAGAAAGCCTTATGACCCTCAACGCCAACCATCAAAGCCATGCGCGCGGCCCCAATATTGGATGAATAGGTAAAAACCTCGGGCACGCTCAAGACCCGGTGTGTCGCATGGAAATCATGAATGGTGAAGTGCCCGTAGCGCAGGCTCGCGCGGGCGTCGATCCGCGAATGCAGCGTGACCTTGCCCAAATCGAGGGCCATGGCAATGGAAAGTGCCTTGAAGGTCGAGCCCATTTCATAGACGCCGACGCAAAGCCGGTTGATGTGATTGGGGTCAAGCGCGTCGGCTGGCGTGTTGGGATCAAAATCGGGCAACGACGCCATCGCGACGACTTCCCCCGTATTCACGTCAAGAATTGCCGCCGCGCCCGCCTTGGCCTTGAACTTGGCGATACCTCTGGCGAGTTCGTCGCGGACCGCGTATGTCGCTTTGAGATCGAGCGAGGCCGAGACCGGCTTCAGATTCTCCGGCGTCAGACTGAACCCCGCGCCATGCAAATCCGCCAGTCCCTGGCCGTCGATATATTTTTCCAGTCCCGAAATGCCGATTCCGTCGAGATTGGCAAAGCCGAGCACGTGCGCGGCCACCGGGCCGTTTGGGTAGACCCTTTTGTTTTCGGGCAGAAACCCGACACCTGGCAGGCCGAGGTGAAAGACTTCCTGTTGCTGCTTTGGAGTGATTGCGCGTTTGACCCAAACGAAACCTTTGCGGGAACCGAGACGCTCGCGCAGTTCATGGGCGTCGACATCGGGAAGCACGGCGGTGAGAAGTTCGACCGCTTCGTCCTTGTCGATGATCCGCCGGGGTTCCGCGAACACCGACATGACCTTGATGTCCGTTGCCAGAAGCTCGCCGTTGCGATCGAGAATGTCGGGGCGCCACGCGGCGATGGCGTCTGCGGCCTCGCGCTTGAAGCTCGCGGGCGGGTCCGGGTGCAGACCGAAATCGATGAGCTTCCCTGCGATGATTCCATAGACCCCGAGAAATACCCACGCCGCGAGCCTTATGCGGGGCGCGCTCTTGTCGGGTCTCGCCGAAAAAATGCTGGCGAAGGGACTTACGCGCCTGCCCGTCGCGCCGTTTGCCTCGTTTCCCCGTCCCGGATCGAGGCCCCCGCCCATCTCTTCGCGCTCTTCATCCATTGGCGCGCCGTCATCTTGCCGGCGAGGACGACACGGCGGCGTCGAGGGCATTGGCGTCGTCAGGGGTATTTGTCGGCTCCCCCAGCCCGAGCGCTTCAAGTTTACGTCCGATCGCATCGACTCTGGGTGCTTTGTCCGGCAAGGCTTCCGCCCGGACAATCTGGTTCAGGGCGACCGGTTGCAAATCGAGGAATTTGTCGGCAAGCGCCTGGATGCGCTCCGGCCGCGTCAAATGCGCCCATTCGGCGCGCAGCATGCCGATTTGGTCTTGCTCTGACCTAATCTGATGCTGGAGCTTCACGATCGTTTCGGCATGAAAGATTGTCTCGTATTTAATCGTATAGGCGTAGATCGCCGAACCGATCAGCGCGGCAATCGCCAAAAAATTTAATATCCGCACCATTTCAGCGGCCCCCCGGATGAGCTTCTGGTAGACGTGCGAGCGCCATCAGCCGATCGTCGAGACCCCGAGGCGCGGCTTTCGTGCGGACGCCGTGGCGAAGCTTGGCCGAGCGCGCGCGCCGGTTGGCGCTCGTTTCGCGCCGCGAAGGCGTCACTGGCCGCTTGCCTGGAAGAGCAAAGGTTGGCGCCGGCGGAGCGATCTCGTGCGGCAGCCGCCGGGAGGACGTTTGGCCGCGCCCGGAACGCAGCGCAAAAAACTGTTTGACGATACGATCCTCAAGCGAATGAAACGTCACTACGACAAGTCGGCCGCCCTCTCTTAGGACCGCCTCGGCCGCGGCAAGCGCACGCACCAATTCGCCAAGTTCATCGTTGACCGCGATGCGCAGCGCTTGGAACGCACGCGTCGCCGGATGCGCCTCGCCCGGCTTGCCTGGCGCCAGGCGGGCGATCAATGCAGCGAGCATCAGCGTCGAGGTGAATGGCGCCGTGGCGCGGTCCGTGACGATCGCGTGGGCGATACGGCGGGACGCACGCTCCTCGCCGAAAAAGTAAAAAATATTGGCCAATGTTGTCTCATCGGCGGTATTGACAAGGTCCGCGGCGGTCGTTCCCTCGCCGTCCATGCGCATATCGAGCGGGCCGTCGCCGCGCACGGAAAAGCCGCGCGCCGGGTCGTCGATTTGCATTGACGACACGCCGATGTCGAGCACAACGCCGTCGAAATCGAAAAAGCCACGCTGCCGCGCCGCCTGGTCGAGCCTGCCAAACCGCTCCTTTGCAAGACAAAGCCGCCCCCGCGCCTCGGCCACGAGCCAGGCTCCGCCGGAAATCGCGACAGGGTCGCGATCGAGCGCGAGAACACGGGTGTTGGGCTTGGCGAGCAGAGCCTTCGAATAGCCGCCGGCCCCGAAAGTGGCGTCGAGATATAGTCCGCCCTCGCGCGGCGCAAGCGCGGCCATGACTTCGTCACGAAGCACGGGAACGTGCCGGGCCGGTCCGCCGGCGGCGAGATAAGCCTCTTCGCCGCGACCCGTTGTCATTCCCGTGCTCCATGTGGCCGCGGCGGCGGCGAATCCGGCGCCACGTGTCTGGAACTGAGCTGCTTTCTGTAATCGCGCAGCTGGCTTCTGGCCTCCGCCAAATGCGCGCGAAAACGTCCCGGTTCCCAGATTCTAAATTTGAACCCATGCCCGACGAAAGCGACCTCGGCGGCGATGCCCGCATAGATCTTGACGCTGTCGCTCAGGTTTACCCGCCCCTCCGAATCGATCCTTAAAATCTCACTGGTGCCGATGAGCGCCGTCGAAAAAAGATCACGCTCCTCCGAATAGGGAGAGAGGGGACGAAGAAGCTCGTGAATTTCTCGCAGCAAGGCATGGCCGCCGCAATCCACTGCTTCCACATCGAGCGAGGGATGAACATAAAGACCCTCAAATCCGTCACGCGCGAGCACCGCC
>JBOHJU010000037.1:0-14216 GCA_050728755.1 Methylocella sp. | reverse complement strand
GGACAGCTACGAGGCAATTCTTGACGCCTGTTGCGACGCCTGGAACGCCCTGATGGCCAAATCCGAGCTCATTACCTCAATAGGAACCAGAAAATGGGCACAGGTCAAAACTTAGGGCGATTGGTATGATACCAACATTATAGTAAGTATGGCTGTAAAGAAACCGAAACTGGCTCTCCGGCACCACTGCAAAGCGGAAGCCACCTTGGCGGTGATCGGGGTTCAAAGGGAAGGCCCTCATATTGTTCTGGCTGCGCGATCAAGTCTGCCGCTTCGGCGAACTTCGGCGCAAGATTCCCGGCAACAGTGAGCGCATGCTGACTCAGCAACTTCGCGGGCTGGAAGACGACGGCATCGTCCACCGCAAGGTCTATCCGGTCGTTCTTCCCAAGGGTGTGACGAACCCTGCCTCAGCCTCTTGCAAAAGCGAATAGCGTCCCCTGTCGCCGCAATACGAGAGAGTTTTTCCTACCGCGCGCGTTTGCCAGACGGCACTCCCGTGCAGGGAGGGGGCTGCGTCTTCTTCTTCTTCGTCTTCGCGACCGCCGGGCCCGTCGGGAAGAAGTAGTTCGCCCGAGGATGAATGGCGCCGCTCGGGTCGACCGGGCTGCAGCCGACCGTTATGACCCCCGCGCAATCCTCGACTCTTCAAACCAGCACGAATCTTTGTCGCCTTCGAGGAAAGACAGAGTTCGACGCTAGAGTTCTTTAACCGCCCCGTGCGACAAGTCTAGCTTCGGTAACGGCTGGGAGAGTGTAAGGAATGTCCCATGGCTGCTAAGCATAATCTCGCTGTCACCGCCGTGGCAGTGGTACCTTTGCTCATTTATCTGCATGGCGAAGAGCCTCGCTTCGTGCGCTATTTGGAGGCGCGGGGGTACTCGGATGTTCAGATCGAGCATCCCAGCCAATGGCATTGCGTTCGGGGCTGGAACCCCTATTCCTACCGCGCGCGTTCGCCGAGCGGCACTCCCGTGCATGGTGGGGCCTGCGTCTGCTACTTCCTCACCGAGACCACCGAGCCCATTGGGAAGAAATGGTCCGTCCGAGGACGAACGGTGCCCCTTGGGTTGACCGGGCTGCAGCTGTCCATCCCGAGATTTATCCGGTCTCGCTAACGGCCCACGGACGAACACTGCGGCCGATCGCGGAACTGATGTGCCAGTGGAACAAGAAGCATCTGCAACGGAGTCGATCCCGCGCTCGACACGCGCCCGCCCCCGCGCTATGATCGCTCATCAAATCCTTGTGTGATCGGCAAATGAACTTTGGACTTCTCGCGCATCGCGGTCCCACGTCCCTTTGTGCCATCGGCGCCTTTCTGTTTTGCGCAGCCTCGCTGCCCGCATTCGCCACAAGCGCCGGCACGCCTCCACCGGTCAAGCTCGCTATTTTCGCATTCGAGCTGGAGGATTTCAGCGCCGGAGGTCAGCTCATTGGCGAGAGTCCAGCTGACACCGCCCAATTGAAGCTCGCCACCGTTGAGGCGCGCCGGTTGATCGTACAATCGGGGCGCTATAGCCTCGTCGATGTCAGCGGCGCCGGCGCGGAAGCCGTAAAGGCGCATTCACTGCGCAAGTGCGACGGCTGCGATGCCGGCATCGCATTCAAGCTCGGCGCCGATCAATCCTTGATTGGGATCGTCACGAGAATTAGCAGAATGGAATACACCGTGCGGTTTCAGATCCGCGACGCCAGGGACGGCGCCGTGATCTTCAACAAGCAGACTGATCTTCGCATGGGGGCGAACTATTCCTGGGACCGCGGAGTCGCCTGGTTGATCAAGAATCGCCTGTTAAATAGCCAAGATCAGCCATAGGCAAACCGCATCCGTCCGTCACATCGCCGGAGTTTTTTCGCGCGCTTGGGCGTCGTTTACAAACTGATCTAATCTGATTGGCTTGCGCCGCGCGGCCGCTATCTCCATCTTTCGGTTGGTCGAAACGTCCATCTTTAATTTTCCTGGGAAGTGAGTGCCAAATGCGCGCGGAAGCCGAAGCGCTTGTCCAATCAATCAAGCAATCGATGGGATTGCTGAGGAGGCATCTTTGACGTCGATGCCGCCGCGCGCCGCCTTGCCGAGCTGAACGCCAAGGCCGAAGACCCCAACCTTTGGAACGACACCGAGGCCGCGCAAAAAATCATGCGCGAGCGCACCGCACTTGAGGAGAGGCTTGGTTCCCTCAGTCGCTTTGAAAACGAACTTTTGGACGCGATCACGCTTGTCGAGCTCGCCGAGGCGGAACAAGACGAGGCTTCCGCAAAGGAAGGGCTCGACCAGCTGAAAGCCCTGAAGGCAGAAGCCGGGCGCCGCCAGATCGAGGCGTTGCTGTCCGGCGAGGCCGATGCCAACGACACCTATATCGAGGTTCACGCCGGCGCCGGCGGCACCGAGAGCTGCGATTGGGCGCGCATGCTGTTTCGCATGTACGCGCGGTGGGCCGAGCGGCACAAATATAAGGTCGAGATCATCGAGGAGACGGCGGGCGACGAAGCGGGCCTTAAATCCGGCACCCTGCTCGTCAAGGGCCACAATGCGCATGGCTGGGCGAAAACCGAATCCGGCGTGCACCGCCTGGTGCGTATTTCGCCCTTCGATTCGAACGCCCGGCGACACACGAGCTTTGCTTCGGTATGGGTCTACCCAGTGATCGACGACCGGATCGAAATCGACGTGAAGGAATCGGATTGCCGCATCGATACTTATCGGTCGTCGGGCGCCGGCGGCCAGCACGTCAATACGACGGATTCGGCGGTACGTGTTACCCACATCCCGACGGGGATCGTGGTTGCCTGTCAAGGCGAGCGCTCGCAGCACAAGAACCGGGCAACCGCGTGGAACATGCTGCGCGCGCGGCTCTACGAGCAGGAGATGGAAAAGCGCGAAGCAGCCGCCAATGCGACGGAGGCAGCCAAGTCCGACATCGGCTGGGGCCATCAGATTCGCTCCTATGTGCTGCAGCCCTATCAGCTCGTGAAGGATCTTCGCACCGGCGCGACATCGGGCACGCCAAGCGAGGTTCTCGACGGCGAGCTCGACGGTTTCATGGAGGCGGCGCTGGCCCAAAAACTTTCCGGCGGCGGCCCGGCCGCGGTCGAGGATGTGGACTGAGGCGGGATCTGCACCATGATCCTCGTTGCATAAAGTCATGGGTCCGGGGATGCGGCGCAAACGAGAGAGAATTTTCAATCTGCCGCCGGTGGTCCTTTGGATCGTCGCACTTTTGGCCGCAATCGAAGGCCTCTCTCAACTCCTTTCGCCCGAAGCCTATCTTGAGTTTCTTCGGCGCTTCGCCTTCGTGCCGGGACGGTTTACTTTCGCATTCGATCCAGGCCGAGTCTCCCTGGCTCTCCATTCGATAACGGATGACGCCGAGCTCCGTGCCCAGGCCGCGGCCTTTTTCCTGGGCGATGGGAAGCCGCAATGGTGGACGCCGCTTACCTACGCGTTTTTGCATGGCGGCTGGCTGCATGTGGGGATAAACAGCCTGTGGTTCGCGGCCTTCGGCTCGGCCGTCGCACGCCGCTTTGGAGCGCCACGCTTTTTGCTTTTTTGCGCGATCGCGGCAGTTGCCGGAGCGGCGATGCACTACGTCACCCACATGACAGATCTGCAGCCGGTCGTGGGCGCCTCTGCCGCGGTCTCCGGCGTCATGGCGGCGGCGGTGCGTTTTGTGTTTCAACCGGGGGCGCCGCTCGGCGAATCGCTCGGCTTCGCGGAACCCGCGGACGAGGGCATGGCTTATCGCCAGGCGGCGCTGCCTTTGCGGGAAATTCTGTTCAATCGCGGCGCGATCAGTTTTCTTTTCTTCTGGTTCCTTACCAATCTTCTGTTTGGCGCCATCCCGGTACCGCTCGGCATCACGGATGCGACGGTCGCCTGGGAGGCCCATATCGGCGGCTTTCTCGTCGGGCTTTTGGCGTTTCGCTGGTTCGACCCGCCAGCGCCGCCCGCCGCCGTCCCGCCAAGCAATCGGCGCGCCGCGCCGGCCGATTGATGTTCGAGCCTCAGCCAAGCAACCGCCGGTTCGTTCGCGGACCTTGCGTCCGGCGCCGGAAGCAAGCGACGATTTCGACATGCGGCGTATGGCGAAACTGATCGACCGGCTCGACCCGCGTGATTTCATAGCCGCCGGCGCATAGGATCGCGGCATCGCGCGCAAAGGTTTGGGCGTTGCAGGATACGGCGACGACAAGCGGCACCGCGGATGCACCGAGCGCAACGGCTTGGCTCTCGGCCCCCGCGCGGGGAGGGTCGAACACGACCGCATCGTAACGTTCCAGCTCCCTTGCATCGAGCGGGCGCCGGAACAGGTCGCGCGGGAAGACCGCGACCTGCCGCAAACCCTTGATGCGCGCCGCTTTTGCCAAGGCCGCAAGCGCGGCTTCCTCAAGATCGAACGCATCGACGGTTGCGAATTCCGCCATCCGAAGGGCAAATGTCCCGATGCCGGAAAAAAGATCGGCGACACGTCTTGCGCCCGCGACATGCGCGCAAACTCTTGCCGCGAGCATTTCCTCGGCGGTCTCGGTCGCCTGCAAAAAGACTCCCGGCGGCGGCGCCACCATCGCCTTGCCCATCGCGAGCATCGGTGTCCGTCGCGAGATTACGATCGCGCCATGGTTCGAAAGGCGGGCGAGATCATACGCCAACGCAATTTCGACAAGAGTTTGGGTCTCGCATTTGCCAAGCGGGCCATGGCCTTTGACATCGGCATCGAGGCCCGATGCCGTCGCGGTGACCAGAATATCGAGGGGTTTTCCGGAGGCGGCGAGAGCCTGAGCGATCGCGCGGGCGGCGGGCAACGCCCCGTTCATCGACGCGGCGAGCACCGGGCAGGAGTCGATTTCAACGACCTCATGCGCGCGCGCCTGCATAAATCCAACTCTTATCCGGCCCCGGTCATAACGTACGTGAAACGTCGCGCGGCGGCGTCCCGCCCCATGCGCATCGGCGAGGTCCAAGACCTCGCTCGTCAGGCCGGCCCGCCGCAGGGCACTGGCGACGAGATCGCGTTTCCACCGCGCATAGGAATCCGCCGTAAGGGTCTGCACCGCGCAGCCGCCGCAACGCGAGAAATAGCGGCAGAACGGCGCGATCCGACGCGGGCTTGGGGCCAAAACCTCGACCAATGTGCCCCGCAAGCCATCGACTTCGGCAATAATTGTTTCACCGGCCAAGGCATAAGGGACAAAGATCGAGCCGTCCGGGCTTCTCGCCACGCCTTCCCCGCGCGCTCCGAGCCGGTCGATGGTGAGAGTGGTGTTGACGCCGGTCATTCTAGCTGTTCACCGCGATTAGGGGATTGCTGAGCATAGTGCCGGAGGTGTTCGAAAGCTAAAAATGCGCCGGACCCGCCTGGGTGTGGCTCAGTCTCGTATAGCTGGGGCGCTCTCTTGTGCGTCGAAAAAACAGGCCGCCGCCGTCCAGGCCGGGCGGACGTCGGTTGAAAGACCCCACGCACCGCCGCACGATTAGCGAATGGCCAGAGCGTGGCTTTTGCGCAACCTCCAGTTCAGACTGCAAGCCCAGCGGGGTTTGTAAGATTGACGGAATCGCTTTTTTGGCCCGGCCTGGACATCGCTCTCGTGAAACTTCGAGAGTCAAACCGAAAGCCCGGCGCGGAATGTAAGATTGCGCAAAAAGCGCTTTTGGCCCGGTCTGGACATCGCTTTTGCTTGAGGTCTATCTGCATCTGCCCGCGTTTTGCGGGGGTGTGGAGAGATCATGCAAGTTACGGATGTTCTGGACCGGCAGTGGCGCGACGAGGGTCTAAGCCACACCCTTCATCGCGCACTGACGTTTACCCAAGCGGGCCTCGTGCTTGGGCGCGGCACTCTGCTGGCGGAGTTCGAAAAGAAAAGGCTCGCGCGCTGTCTCGCCCTTGAGGGCCACGAGGCGCGCGTCGTTTCGCTTTTGGCTGCGGCCTATGGCAAACCTGTTGCCGTAGGCGCCATCGAAAAAATTCGCCGCGCCGGCGAATTTTGGTGCGCTGGCGAAAAAACGCTGGCGCAGCTTCATCTTGCCTTCATTGGTTTGCCAACGATCGATGAGGCGGGCGCCTACCGCCTTTTCCTTGCGGGGGTAGCCCTCGAAAAAGGCGTCAGTCCGAGCGATTTGTTGAAAGCCTTGGGTTTTCCGCGCGCGGCGCGCGATCTCGAAAAATACAATCCAGACGAGCCGCGCGTGCCCGCCGGGAGCGGCCGCGAGAGCGGGGAATGGACTTCGGGAGATGGGGGTGGGGCGACAGCCCCGCGGCCCAGCCATCGCATCATCATGTCTGATGCCAACCCATCAGGCATCGTGGCCGGAGAACAATATGCGCAGCTGTTACCGACTCCGGTGATAAGTGCGAAGACGATGGATAAAATCCTTGATTTTCATGGGCCGGGCGCGCTGGAGAAATATGACCGTAAGGGCGAATTCAATGCCAAATTTGCTACGCCGCAGGGAATTAAGGAGCTGGTTGATGACGCTTTTGCTCACGCAACTCCGGATACCGTTGGACCTGGAAATCCGTACGATAGAGTTGTTATAGTGAATTCAGAGTACTCTGTTGATGAGACGGGCAAGATCAGTTCGGTTCTGGTCGGCACCTCGGGAACAAAGCTTAAAGTCCCTTCGATTGAAACAGATACTTATGTTGTTATCCTTGACTCGGACAATAATGTAATTACGGCCTATCCGATCAATCCAGATGATGAAGCGATCCCGAACCCTTTTGACCCAACCGATCAAGCTAGCGAGTAATATCATGAATTGGAAAATAGAGCAGATCACGGCCCTTCCACCCGTGGCCAACAACCGGTTCGATCTCCATCCTCAATATGGATTGGCTTGCCTCGCCAGCGACGCTAAATCCCAGACGCTTTACCTGAATGGTAAACCCTGTCGAAGCTGGTCCAAGGAGGAATTTCCAAATGTTTCGCGCGTGAGATGGTTTAGCCAGGATCAGGTTCTTTTATGGTTGGTCGACAGGAATGCGGTCCGTGCTTCCGAGAAGACATGGATGCCAATCGGAATGGGAAGGCTCTGGGACATCATCTGCGGCAAAGACTACCTTTTCGTAACTTATGATGATGAAAGCGTCACACGCGCGCATCCCGGCGAACTCGAATCCAATGTGCTCGCGGTCTTCTCTCGAGATGGCAAATTCCGCATCGGTCTCGTGGACCTGTTGAAGACGGGCCGAGAGAAAAGCCGCATCATAGAAATCAATGCGGCCTATGCGTTCGATAATACAATCGTGTTCATACCTTATATGGACGATTCAGTTTGCGTTCTGAACGCCGAGCAGGAAATTCTTACCAAGCATGAAGTGAGCTTCAATACTGTAAATACGGTAGCCATCTCCGGCAACGACACACAAGCATTTGCGATCATTGGGTACAAAGAACCTTACGAGCTGGTTCTCATCGACATGACGTCCGGACAAAGCCGCAATGAAGATTTCGGGGTCTTGGCGGACAAGCTCGATGCCGCCGGTTTCAAACCCGGCGCCTGGACTTTCAGGTCAGGTTTGGGAGCCCGGATGATCGTCAGCGACGATAAGCAAGCCGCCTTTATTAATCTTCTTTAATGCCTGGGAACCTCTGGCGGCGGGCGGTTGAACGGGTGCCATGAGCCTACCGTCGCCGCCTCGACGCCAAGAGGCAGCGGGGCCATTACGAATTCATCGCTACTCGCTAAGTGTTTTTGGCTGCACGCTAAGATCCGGGGTCGCCTGATGCGCAAAGATAGAATGCCCGACGTTTCCTTTTCAGCGCCCGCCGAGGATATTATCCGCCGCTTCATGGAGGCTGTGGAGCGAACCAAGCCAAACGCAAGCTTAATCCCAATCGTCATCTGGTGGATCGGAGGGACTTTCACGGCAAAAGCGACAGGCAAAAAGACGAAGTTAGGGCCAAGCATTGATATTGGCGCGATTGATCCGGAGGATTTGACTGATGAACTCATCGTCCCCATGGGCGGGCTCAAGGTCGCAATTCGACTGCCGGAAGAACTTAAATCCGCGAACCGGCTGACAGTCGATTTCGTGGACGGCTCTTTTGTCGTCGCCGACCATTAATTTCCAAGCTTTGCTCTCGTAACGCGGCTGAGTCTTGAGAGAGCGAAAGTGCGCCCAGAAGTTTACTGGATTGACCTGCCCGCTGGCGCTCGCTTGGCAATCATGCCGCGCCCGCGCGGGGGCGATTGGCTCGACGGCGAGATCGCGAGTTGGCGAGGGCAAGGAATCGACGTCATCGTGAGCCTCCTTCAAGGCAGCGAGGTCGAAGTACTCGGCCTTCAGCGCGAACCCGGCCTTTGCCGTGATGCCAGTATGGAATTCATTTCATTCCCCTTACCGGACCGTGGCGTGCCTTCGACAACATGCAAAACGAGAGCCTTCGCCGCGGCGATCGTTACGCGTCTGAACGAGGGAAAAGCCGTCGCCCTGCATTGCCGCGCTGGGATCGGGCGTTCATCGCTTATAGCGGCCTGCGTTCTGGTGCTCTTGGGGATGACTCCGGCAACGGCATTCGATCTCATCGAAAAGGCGCGAGGTCTCAAAGTCCCAGACACAGAAGGACAACGAGATTGGGTTGATAGGTTTAGTGAAACGAAAACAACCGACGGAATCCATCCGGTCTGAACCGCGCCGAGGATGCCAGCAAATGCGACCGCAGGATTTGAATGCACTCCGGCCCCTTCGATAAGCCTACTGGGCTCGCGGTACGCGCATGAGCGCGTCCGCCGCGTCCGCCAATCTGTTCGATGGAGCGCAGGGCGATGCGCGCCAAGAAATCGTCACTCCCCTCGTTGAGTCTGCCAATCTCAAGATCGAGCGGATCGTCTCGATGGGCCAAGCGAGTCCGCCAGGGTTTTGGTACGACCATCCCTGGGCCGAATGGGTTGTGGTCTTGGCCGGATCGGCTGGACTGCGTTTTGGTGGAAAGACCGGGGTCAGGGTGTTGTGCGCCGGCGACCATCTTCTTATTCCGGCGCGTGTAAAACACCGTGTCGAGTGGACGGCCAAAGATCATGCGACGATCTGGCTCGCCGTTCATTACCCCGAAACCGGATAGAATCGGAACGCGAGACTTCGCCCCGGCTTAAATGAAAATCACGGAACGGCTCGATCAATTGCTCTCCTTGACGAACGTCCGGCGGCATCCTTCAAAAGGATTACGCTGGCCCTTGGCCCTGCGCTTTGCCTTGCGCGATTTTCGCGGCGGCCTGCACGGGTTCGCGGTTTTTCTTGCCTCGATCGCGCTCGGCGTTGCCGCGATCACCGGCATTGGCTCGGTGTCGCTTTCCCTAAAAGACGGGCTTGCCCAGCAAGGTCGCGCGATCCTCGGCGGCGACGCATCTTTCGATCTCGTCCAGCGCGAATTGTCCGCCCGCGAGCGCGATTTTCTTGCCGGGCAGGGGCGCCTCTCGCCGGTGGCGCTATTGCGCGCCATGGCGCGGCGCGATGACGGCGAGGCGGCTTTGGTCGAGATCAAGGCCGTCGATGAATCCTATCCCCTGGTGGGCGAAGCCGTGCTCGATCCGGCGTTGCCGCTCGCCGATGCGTTGGCCGGGCGCGACGGCGCCTACGGGATTGTGGCTGACGCGGCGCTCCTTGGAAGGCTCGGCCTCGCAATCGGGAGTCATCTAACGATTGGCGGCGCGCGGTTCGAGTTGCGCGCGGTGCTCATCTTTGAGCCTGACCGGCTTGCCAGCGGGATAAGATTTGGAGCCCCGGTCTTGATCTCGCAGCAGGCCCTCCGCGCGACCGGATTGCTCGGCCCGGGCTCACTCGTCAGATGGCTTTATCGTGTCGTGCTCCAAGGAACGCCGGCAAGTGATGCAGAAGTCGCGGCATTGACGGAGGCGGCGCAAAAGCTATTCCCTGAGGCCGGATCGGTAGTTCGCACGCGTAATAATATTTCGCCGCTGTTGTCGCGGAATCTTGACCGCTTCACCGAATTCCTAACCCTCGTCGGGATCACCTCCTTGATTGTCGGCGGCGTCGGTGTCGCCAATGCGATGCACGGTTTTGTCGAGCGCAAGCGGCAAACGATCGCGATCCTGAAGGCGCTCGGCGCGACCGGCTCCACCGTCTTCACCTTGATGTTGACGCAAGCGATGCTTGTCGCGAGTGCCGGGGCGGCACTGGGCGCGGCGTCCGGCGCCGCCCTGCCTTTCGCCGCGGCCGCTGCATTCGGGCCGCTGATTCCGTTCCCGATCGCGCCGGCGATATATCCGGCCGCGATCGCCAAGGGGCTTCTCTATGGCTTTCTAACCGCGCTGGCGTTCTCCGCGGTCCCGCTCGGCCGCGCGCACGACGTGCCGGTTCAGGCCCTGTTTCGCGCCGGAATCGAATCCCGGCGGACCACACCGAGGCCGCGCTATCTCGTCTTGACGCTCACCGTGGCTCTCTGCTTTGCTTCGACGGTTCTCGCCTTTGCCGCAGACCGGGGACTCGTCTCGCTCTATCTGGGCGCGACGCTTGCCGCCTTTATTTTGCTGCGCGCGGCCGCTTTCCTGATCATGGTTTGCGCAAAAAGGCTTCCGCACGCGCGGAGCGTGGCGTTGCGCCTCGCGGTTGGCAATATTCACCGGCCTGGCGCGCTGACCTCTCCGGTCGTGCTGTCGCTCGGCCTCGGGCTAGCGCTTCTTGTTGCGCTCACTCTTATCGACGGCAACATCAGAGCGGAACTCCACCATTCCGTTGCCGGGAAGACGCCAAGCTTTTTTTTCCTCGATGTCCAGAGCGCGAAGGCCGAAGCGTTCGTCAATTTTTTGCAAGGCCAAGCGCCTGAGGGAAAAATCGAACTCGTCCCGATGTTGCGCGGACGCATCGTTAAGCTCAACGGGATCGAGGCTGGCGCCGCGCGGCCGAAGCAAAGCGTCGCCTGGGTGCTCGAAGGCGATCGTGGGATTACCTTCGCCGAATCCGTGCCAGAGGGATCGAGCGTCGTTAAGGGAAGCTGGTGGCCAAAGGATTACCGCGGACCGCCATTGGTTTCGGTCGAAAGCGAGATCGCCAAAGGGCTCGGGCTTGCCATTGGCGACGAGGTCACGGTTAACGTTCTCGGCCGCGACATCACGGCCAAACTCGCTAGCACGCGCAAGGTCAATTGGCGCAGCTACGGGATCAATTTCGTACTTGTGTTTTCGCCAAACAGCCTGGCGGGTGCTCCCTTCGGAGAACTTGCCACGCTAACCTTTGCCAACGGCGGCAACCCCGCGCGCGAAGCCGCTGTGCTGCGCGCGACAGCGCGGAGGTTCCCCGCGGTGACAAGCATCCGCGTGAGAGACGCGCTTGATGCCTTAAATACAGTCGTGGGCCAGCTCGCCTTCGCCGTTAGGGCTGCGTCGAGCGTGGCGTTCTTGGCTTCGATCCTCGTCTTGGCCGGCGCGCTCGCGGCCGGTCAGCATGCCCGCACACACGATGCCGTCGTGCTCAAGACGCTCGGGGCAACAAGGTCCGGCCTGCTTGCCGCTTATATTTTTGAATACGGTCTGCTTGGGCTCTGCACCGCTCTCTTTGGCGTCGTGGCGGGCACTGCCGCGGCCTTCGAGATCGTGGGCCGCGTGATGGACCTGGAATTTATCTGGCTTTGGCCTCCGGCGGCTATTGCCGCCGCCGCCGCGGTCGTTGTCACGATCTGCCTTGGGCTTCTCGGGACGTGGCGAGTCCTCGGGCGCAAACCGGGGCCTTATCTGCGCGATTTGTAATTTTGCGGCCTTAACCATTGTTCATGCTGGCATGCCCTTGTGCGGACCGCCTGCTTGCGCCATATTAGGGCCGACGCTGCATCCCGCAAGGGCAGCGGCCGGAGGCGGTCAAGCCTCCATAACGCCGAGAGGAAAAACATGTCCGACTTCGACCCCAACGCGAGTGCCCGCTGGGGGCAGGGCGCGACCCGGGCCGGTCGCGCCGAAATCGACCAAGGCCTCCGCTCTTACATGCTTGGCGTCTACAACAACATGGTGGTGGGCCTTGCGCTTACCGGCGTGGTGGCGCTTGGCATTCATATGCTCGCCGTCACGACCGATCCGGCGCTTGGCGTCCCGATTGGCCGCCACCTGCTGCTGTCCTCGTTTGGCGTGACGCTTTATACAACGCCGCTTAAGTGGGTGGTGATGCTGGCGCCGCTCGCCTTCGTGTTCCTTTTCTCGTTCCGCATCAATCAGATCTCGGCTTCGGCCGCGCGAGGCTTATTTCTAGCTTTCGCGGCCTCGATGGGGTTGTCTCTATCGACCATCCTGCTTGTCTACACCGGGACATCGATTGCAAACGCGTTCTTCGTGACCGCGGCGGCCTTCGGCGGCTTGAGCCTTTACGGCTACACAACGCGGCGTGACTTGGGGCCAATGGGAGCGTTCATGGTGATGGGCCTCTTTGGCCTCGTGATCGCGATGCTGGTCAATCTTTTCTTGCAAAGCAGCGGGTTCCAACTCGCCCTGTCGCTTCTGTCTGTCGTAATCTTCTCTGGCCTCACCGCCTGGGATACGCAGGCGATCAAGGAAATGTATTATGCGAGCGACGATTATGAGGTCGCGACGAAGAAATCCGTGTATGGCGCCTTGCGGCTCTATCTGGATTTCATCAACATCTTCTTGGCGCTGCTCCGCCTGACAGGCAGCCAAAACGAGTGACTAGGTGATCGGCTTTTAGACGAAGGCCCTGCTTGCGCGGGGCCTTTTTTATGCACTGCCGGGGCCTTCGCCCGTTGTCGTCCCAAACTGCGGAAGAGTTCATGGGCGACGGAATGAGGGCAAGGCATGCCGCCCCGCAAGCGGCGCCCCGGCGCGGTCAGAAATCGCTGGCAATACCTCTTATTTCCCAATCGCCATAGCGCACCGGCTCGGGACCGTTCCGGCCGTTGATTTCCTTGCGGGCCGCGGGTTGATTTACTGCGCCGGGGCGGCGGCGCTCGTCGGCCTCGGCGAGCGCCCGCCGCGCCGCTTCGCCAAGCCCGCCACGGCTCCCGCCGGCGACCAAAAGGCCGCTTGTTTCGTCTTTTGGCCGTTGCATCTTCATCCTCCTGCCAGCGCAAAAAAGCGGCGCACAACCGCACACAGGGTTTCGACTCCCGCAAGATCGTCGCTCATACGCTGGGCAAAGTCCACCGGTTCATGCTAGGACCGGTTCATGCTAGGAAAGTGATATGATTGGCGTCCCCGAAGCCTTCGCAGCGGAGTCTCGCGTTTGACCGCATTTCCGCTTCCGCCGGCGGGCGAGCGGCACAGCCGCAAGGTTGGCCGCCCAAACCGACTGGCTTCGGGTGAGAGTCAAGGGCGGGAGAGCGAGCCGTGCCCCGGTCTTGCCGCGCGTCTCGCCGCGGCGGCGATCCTGAGCGATATTGTCGCCAGATGCCATTCGCTCGACGAGTGTTTTTCGGGAACTACGATCCTCTCCCGGCTGGGCGGTTTGCAACCTCGCGACATCGCCTTGACGCGATCGATCGTCACTGTCGCGCTACGCCGGCTGGGCACCATCCGTGCCGCCCTGGACGAGCTTTTGGAAAAAGGTCTGCCGCGCCAGGCCGCCCAGCTTGAATGGACGCTGATCGTGGCGTCGGCGCAGATTCTCTTCCTCGACGTTCCCGATCACGCCGCCGTCGATCTTGCTGTCCGCATGACCCGCCTTGAAGCGAAAGGCGCGCCCTACGCTTCTCTGGTCAACGGCGTCTTGCGCAATCTTATCCGCGCGCGCGAAAAAATACTGCTGCAAAGCGATCCCCTGAATCATGACACTCCCGCGTGGCTCGCCGAGCACTGGCGCAAAACCTATGGCGAGGCCGGGGCGCAGGCGATCGCCCGCGCCCATCGCGAGGAGCCGGCACTGGATCTCACGGTTCTGTCGGACCCTTTGATCTGGGCGGAGCGGCTCGGAGCAAATATCTTGCCGACCGGTTCGCTACGGCTTCGGACTCATATGCCGGTGACTGGACTCGCGGGCTTCGCGGAAGGCCGCTGGTTTGTCCAGGACGCGGCGGCAGCTCTGCCTGCGAGGCTTTTGCGGGCTGGACCAGGGACCAAGGTGGCCGATTTCTGCGCCGCGCCCGGGGGCAAGGCGGCACAACTCGCTGCGACCGGTGCCGAGGTCACCGCGATAGACCGCTCGGCCGAGCGATTGAAAAGGCTCGCCGCAAATTTTGCCCGGCTCAATTTGCGCGCCAGCATCGTTGTTGCCGACGCCGCAACCTTTAAGGCGCTGCCCTTCGACGCGATTCTGGTC